>NZ_JAFEVH010000005.1:17341-50651 GCF_048054155.1 Wolbachia endosymbiont of Nasonia giraulti | reverse complement strand
ATACTTTATTATACCTTTATCATTTACTTTAGGAAATACTATAGTTTTTAATTAAGGAGAATGTTATGTCAAAAAATACACAAAACTACCATACTTATCCTTTTACGAGTAAAAGTAAGATGCAAGAATCTACACAAAAATTATTTTCTTGGATAGACGAGCAAAGAGCACGTGACCATAATCTTTGCCACAGAAAATGTGAAGAGATACATGATTGGTATGATCCTGCCGGGCGATCTATATGCAAAGTAAGATGTAATGATATATATGGTCTAAGTTCTGAACCATTTGATCCACAAAAGACAATAATGGAATCATCTTTGGATGAATACGATTACATTTCTATTTAACAAAAAAGTGTGAGGCTTCTTTATTTTTCCCTAAAATTTTCAATAAAGAATTATATCGGGAGAATGGATCAGGAAGAAGGGCTGTATAATAATATATTTATAATTTACTTACGTAACTTAGAAATTATTGAAAAACATAGTTCTTAAGTACTTTCAAAGCTTTCTCGTAAATGGTGTCTCTATGTCCTATTGTAACGATAGTTACTTCATATTTTGTGGTGTCTGCACAATACGTGATACGATAGTCACCAACCCTTAGTCTTCTGAACCCTTTAAAGCTATGGTATAAAGGCTCACCAAGATTCACTGGATCGACTGTAAGTCGCTCATTTATTGCATCTACAGCTCTTGACCGTACTTTTTTTGGAAGACTTGGAAGATCTTTTTCAAGAACACCGTCTAGGAAGATAATAGTGTATTCCAATCCACGTCCTCACTTTTAGTTTTTTTTTCATTTTCAATATCATATTGATCAGCAACTACAGATAGTAAAAAATCTTCCATTTCACTATCTATTGCTTCTTTAAGTAGTTTTTCTGCTAATGCTTGAGCAGGTTGCTTAGTAAGTTCAGATAATTCAGCAAGATGCTGTAAAGTTTCTTTACTGAAAGCTAAATTTGCCATAAGTTTTACCGAAATCTACTAATAATTATACAATATTTTCATGAAATTTTCAATAAAGAAAGCGAAGTGATTATAATAATACTAACATAGTATTATTATGTTAGTATTATGTTAGTTTTTAATTAAGGAGAATATTATGAAAAATATTAAAGAAAAAGGACTTTCAAGTGCAAAAGTTAAGTATTCTGTTGAACCTACGGTTAGTGAAAATGCGGAGGTAAATACATTCGAAGAGTGTTTTGGAGCATGTTATAACAAATACCAACATGATGAAAAACTTATGGGTTCGTGCATAAGGGGATGTCAGTATAGGTTCGGGCATAATTGGGATTTGGATGCTCCTGAATCAAAAGAGTCAGAACCTATTTACACAAGTGAGGTATTAAAAAATATTGGAGACAATTTCCATGCTCTTGCAGATTCAGTGTCTATTCTGTAGTAGGCAGAGGTTAAAAAATGTGAGGCTCTATTTTTTCAAAAAAGAATTATATTGACAGATTATGATAGGTTGAGTATACACGAGTTTGCTGATGCTCGTGAGAAATTACACAGACTAAGTATAGTACTGCAAGACATTATTAGGAATAGGGAAGGTATGCCAGCAGCTGGCTACTGGATGTATTTCTATGATAACAACTACTCTTCGTCATCAAAAATCAAGAAGGCTCTGCAACTTGATGAACATCAACTCTATTCTTTTATTGACGTAGATGACTCTGAAAAATTGCGGACTGAAGTGCTAATGCTATATGGTTATTACGTTCAAGAACAAAACGGAAAATCCTATGTTATACTAGAAATAATGTGCGGAAAAGGGGGGATTCGAACCCCCGACATATTTTCATATGTGCACGCTTTCCAAGCGTGTGCTTTAGACCACTCAGCCACCTTTCCATACTTATTCATAATATTTAAAATTATGCTGCTAAACAACTGGTATATATGGTTCGCCAAGGAAATTCACAGTATTGTTAAACTTGTTTTTGCACGTTAAAAACGCTTTATCACAACCTGCAAGTATCGAATATTTATCTCCGGTAGAAATTTGATATGGAGGAGAAGCAAATAATGTAACTACTTTATTTTTGTATTCTTTAACTACAACTTCAAATGTTGCTGAACTAAAGAATTTTACCACTCCGTGCTTATAATATCCATCACTTTCGATTAAATTAGTGTCTTCAAATCTTCTTTCATCTATCACTTTAGTAATTGTGCTCATTCTACTAAACTTTTTAGCATCAGCTTTACATCTATTATCGCAAAATTGTGCCCTGCATACAGGAGAATATAGCTCTGTTATGCTTCTCTCAAGCTTTGTCCCAAGACCTCTAATTTCAGCGATAAACCTCCCGCTATTTAATGTTACTTTACCAAAAGTTCCTGCATGCAAATTCATAATTCCCTGACTCAAATCTTTATAATTCACAAGAAATATTTCAATATTTGCAAAGTCATACCTTCCTGATAAAACATCTTTTTCTTTAATATCAGCACTATTTAATATTCCTTCAATTTCTAGATTATCAGTTCTCAAATCGCTATTTAATATTATACTGCTGGCTATAAAACCGCTTGAAGATTTATAGAGTATATTATTGAGATTTAAATCTTCATCATAGTCAGTAAATCCCATTACTTTTCCACCTACAAGTGTTAATTTCCAGCAAGTAGCGATGGTAAGTAATTCTCCAGCTAAATGGTTTTTTAGTTTGGTTTGCATACTGCTTAATTGATTGAATTTGAAAACGTTCGATAGGTAAGGGATTATGATAATTTATCCATTATCTGAGTAGCCATAGGGTGTCATGCCAGCGCCCAGACATTGGATCTAGTTAAATTTACGAGTATAAAAGTAATGTTAAAATACAACGTTTCTGATGATGATGGAAAAATGGATCCCAGTGTCAAGCACTGGGATGACACCATTTACTATGCAAATTGCCACAATTTTCGTACAGCTGTGACTGGGATAACATTACTTATTGTGTGAGTAAAATAAATACTCGTAGAGTTTGTTACGCACTGGCTTATGTTTATTTGATCGACAAATAAACACTAACAGACAAGACACACACCACATTCAAGTTGTGGTGTGTATTGTTAAATAACTAGAAAGAAAACTTCACACCAGTGAGGAGAAGAACTCCTTTGTTAGAAGGTACATCAGCATTACTTTTATCTTTCAGTGCACCTCTTTCATCAGTCATAAAATAATGTAAGGCTGCATAAGGAACAAATTTGCTCTTATTGCAAGAAGATAGATCATACTGAACACCAAGTGCAACATCATGAAGCATATCTTTATTGCTCATTCTGCTACCAAAGTATGTCAAGCTTGTGTAGATATTATCATATTGATAACCAGCACCTGCAGTCCAATACATAGTGTTTTTATCATCCCCATCAAACTGAGCTTTCAGCCCTTGTACTCTTTTGTCATCATCAGTAGTACCTTTACCATCAATTTCTGTGTAGGTATCACCGACTAATTTTTTAATACCCTTCGGTTGACCAGACTTGCCCAAGTATGCAAAAGAGGCAGCAAATTTTACACTTTGATCTTCATCAATCTTATAATCAGCGCTTGCACCTAAATTCATACCTGCTAGGTTATTGTATTCTATGAACTCATTATAAAGGTGCTTATCTTTACTCGGTTGCTTTGAAAACCCATATTCACCAACTACGGAAGTTTTAACTTTTACATTATGTTTACTAAAGTCATATTCATATGATGCACCAGCACTTATTATATGCTGGTAATCTGGCCCAACATGTCTTAACATTTCCTCATTCTTTACCCCTGTTATCGTATTACTTGAATCTTTGAGGAAATCTGGAACTATTTCTTTTACAACGGATAAACCACTATCGTAGCGAGGTGAGTAGCTAAGACCAAATCTTGCACCCATATAATTTGGTGAGTAGTAAGCAGCTCTAAACGGCAATGTGGTCATAACCTCTTTGTTATACTTTCCTGCCATACGGAAGGAGAGTTTTTCGCTCTCGCTCGAGAAGCTTTCAGTGTAAAGACGTGGTGTTACGTAAAATGGAAAGTTTGCAGCACTTCCTTCTAAGTTTACTTTTCTGAACCAGTCACTATCTGCAGCTCCATCAACAGTTGCAATTCTTGTTGCATCCAGTCTCATCAGAGACTCAGGACCAAACTGATAGCCAAGTTTCAGATCACCATATTTTGAATTCAAAAACACATGTGCACTTCTACCTCTTGCAGCATTCACGCCTTGTGAAGCTCCTTTACCTTCAGTAACTGGAACATGGAATTGTACATCGGCACCATAACGAAGACCAATATCCTCATTTTTATTTTCAGCTCTTAAGTGCAATATTGCATCTGAAATCATGCCCATGTTTTCACTGTAATCACCAATATTCCCTATCCCTTTAGGAAATATTGGATTTGCTCCTTTTATACCATCTGGAGTATTGTTAAAATAATCTGTAGATTTACCTGGCATAACATTATAATGGTTATAGCCACTTAGCCCATGGTTACCATAACCTTGAGAATCAACAACACCACCGAAAGTTATTCTTAAACCATCCCCTTGATTGGTATTGATAATATCAACCCCACCAACTGAAACAACAGGACTTGCCTTACCTTTTTCCTCTGTATTGCTGTTAACAACTTTTACATCCTTTTTTATATCTTTAGCTTCAATTTTAGCATTCTTAGTTTTAGAACCCTTAATTTTTGACTTTTCTACATTAGAATTTTTAGTGCTTAGAGCTTTCGCCTTTGAATCCTCTATAAGCTTTGCTTTTTTCTCTTTTGCTAGCCTAATTTCATCTTTTTTCTTTTGTTTTGCTACTAATTTTAACTCTTCTTTTTTCTTCTTTTGTTCAGCTGCTAATTTTAACTCCTCTTTTTTCTTCTGCTCAGCTGCTAATCTTAGTTCTTCTTTTTTCTTAAGCTCCTCGGCTTTTTTTCTTGGATCAGCATTACATATCCTGTCCATTTTTTCTTTTAGTTTCTTATTTGACGTCTTCATCACTTCCATCTTTCCAGAAGTTTTGATTGACTCGTTACTCTCTTGCTTTTTTACTTCCTTCATACTCTCGTCAGAAAAGTCAGCAGCAAAGCCACTGAAAGAACATAAAGTCAATAGAGAAGCTAGAGCAGTTCTAGTATAAATAGATTTTTTCATGAAGTGCCCCCAAAAAATTTTAAAATCATAACATAAATAGTATAAAGGTGTTGAAAATCCAACTTAAAGCAACCTTATAGCGAAAATAAAAGTAAAATGCAATACTTTAAAAGCAACTTTCTTAATACGCTCAACGTGTATATTAACCAAAATTTAGTACAGAGGTTTGCTTGTTAGTGTATTATAACTCTATACTTATTCTATGGAAGTAAAATTTACTCAAGTGAAAGTACATAAAGATTAAAATATTAATATAACTATTGACAATAATATTAGTTTATATTATAATTAGTGAATTATTGTTTTATTTTTAATAATCAAGGTATTTATGGATTTTAGTTTTTTACGAAATTGGTTTAGCACTACAGGTGCTGCTACAGGCTCAGAGCCAGGTAATACTGAACAGCCAGACTCTATTTCAGTAGATGATGGCAAATACGAGATGAAAGAATATGACGATGAATTTGAGATCATTGAAGATTATGAATTTATAAATCGTGCTGATCCAAATGAGCCATGTTCTTTACCTTCTGACTATAAAATAGATGAAAGTATTGTAAAAATTGCAGGATTTGATAGGGAGAAATTATTAGAAATGGGTAATTTCTGCAAGATAAGCTATGGCGATGATGATGGTAAATTAAGTAAAAAAAGATGTAACAACCTAGCTCAAAGAGCGTACAAAACTGAATTCGAAATTGTAGAAGATTTTGAAATTGTTCCATCTACTGAAAAAATGTATAAAACTAGAGCTGAACTCATCAGCGAAGGTTATGAAATTATTCCATTTGGTAATAGCTTTGAAAAAGATGCTGGTCACGTTTTTATAAAAGGTAAAGAAATAACAATAGCTTACCATGGTACTCGTCTGAGCCAGAGTTTTAATGATGGAATTACTGATATAAATGTACTTTTTGCTACTTCGGAATTTTTACCTGAAGGTGGAAGAATTCATTGTGGTTTCTATAATTCATTTATGGATTCATGGCCTAATCTGTATGGCATTTTGAAATCTCATGCTGAAAAACAGGGATCAGAAATCAAGGATTTTAAAATTAATCTCACAGGTCACAGTATGGGAGGAGCTATTGCTAAGATAGCTGCTTTATGCCTCAATAAAACAGAAGGAGCTGAAGATGTTCATGTTGCAACTTTTGGTGATCCACGAGTTTTTGATCTTACTGCTAGTGAATTTTATAATGATGTTCTTCAAGAAAAAACCATTAGAGTAACTCAACATAGACAAGACCCAGTACCAGCGGTATCACCTGGTATTTGTGGTTATGCTCATGTAGGTGCACAATTGAGAATATCAGTACCTGAAGGATATTTTGTTCATCAAATGGATGGTTATCATGAAGCCATTAAAATAATGGATGAGAATGACTTCCAATCAAACAATAACGTTTCTCTCTTTTATTACCCTTCGAGAATATTAAGTCGAATTAACTGTGCAGTTTTAGGTAATGCTCAATATTATGCTGCTAATTTAGGTGATTATATTCTTGGTGGACAAAATTTTTTCGAGAAAGTAAAAAAGGAATACCAAGATAAAAACTTAGAAAATTTGTCTAAGCTTGAACAAACAGAAGTTAAGCAGATGGCATATCAGAATGCCTTTTCTACTACAAGGAGTTTATAAATATTATTATGGGGCAATTATTAGATTGCTCCATAATATCTATTCATTTAAATTCAATATAAAAATTTCCACCGCAAGTTATCTCCCACTCTTCTTTAAACTTTTTTAGATGTTCTTTTTTTTCGCATTCCAAAAGCAGTTCTTCTATGCTCTTATTATAGCTTTCTGTAGTAATTCTTCCTTGATGATGCATGAACTTCAAGTAAATCAAATAGGTGTTAATCACATCTGTTTCGCAATAATCGCGAATCTCTTGTATTTTTCCACTATCGTATAAATCCATAACTTGTGATCCATCAACTCCAATCTTACCGGGAAGATTAAATGCTGCGCAAACTTCGTTCATCTTCATTCTTGCAGAAGCTCCAAAATCAGAGAGAGATTCAAGCAAATCACAATGCCAATCACTACTGTACCTCTGATTGTAACTATTCCACTTATCGCCAGCTTTGTGAAAATATTCTGCTTGAATGCCATGAACCATAGCACGGTACTTCAGTACCGGTATATCAAAAGTGCGTCCATTGAACGAAACTAGTCTTGGCTTTTTCTCTGATATGTAGTTAAAAAATCCCTTTACTAGCTCTTTTTCATTGGAGTTTAATGTGCCTCCAGATCTTATTTCTTGTAGTGTGAACATTTCATAACCGCTCTGGCGTGTTATATTACAAAGTAAAAAACTAATAACTACAACAAGGTGGAGGGGCTGACGCAGAAAAGAGTTTTGCCCGTTTGTTATTTCAAGATGATATTTTGTTAATGCATCCCTCTTTTCTTCTACACTGCTATCATCACTAATATTGAGTAAATTCTTACAGGAATTTACATCTGGTATAGTTTCAATATCAAATACCAACAAAGAATTAAGCATTACTTATATACTCCTCAGGGCGATCAGTCCAAGGTCGCACTTTTACGAACAAAAAGAGATGAACTTTACACTCAAATAACTTTTCCAATTCTGTACGCGCCTCGATATTAATTTTTTTTATGCTACTGCCGTCTTTTCCTAGCACTATTTTCTTATGATTATCTTTCAATACAAATATGATCTGTTTTATGACTAAACTCTTATCTTTTTTTTCCTCAAATTGTTCAGTTATAACAGCTGTAGAGTATGGCAATTCTTCACGTAGGTTCAAGAATAACTTCTCTCTTGTAATTTCTGCTGATAAAAAATCATCTGAGGAATCGGTTACTTGATCTTTTTCATAGAACCAAGGGCTTATCGGTGCAATTTCAGATAAGTAATTCATCAAATTAGAAAGTCCATCATTCTTCAGTGCCGATATCGTAAAAATTTTTTCAAACTTATAAAGCAAATTTAGGTGCTCATGTGCCATCTTGAGCTCTGATTTCTTTACTAAATCAGTTTTATTGATAACCAAAATGCATCTGCCTTTTGTGCGCTCCAGTCGTGCAAATATCGTTTTTATTCTTTCTATATTTTTTAGGTAATTGTTTACATCAACAAGCAACAAAGTAATGTCACTATCCTTAACTGCTCCCCATGCAGATTTGACTAAAGCTTTTTCAAGATTTGTTTCTGCTGAAAACACTCCTGGAGAGTCAGTAAAAACAATTTGCGCATTGTTGCATGTAGCAACACCCCTTACCTGCGTCCTTGTTGTCTGCACTTTAGGGGTGACAATTGCAATTTTCTTGCCTACGATGCTGTTAATTAGCGTTGACTTTCCAGCATTTGGCAAACCAGCTATCGTTACAAATAAGCATTTTTCTTCTTTCACAAAGGAAATTATAAAGAAAACTAAATGCTAACGTCAATTGATTATTTTGCAGGTAGATTGCACTCTTCCTCTTTTGAAGAAAAACGCTCAACTATAGGTGATATAATATAATCATTCACTTTCTGAGCTGCAAAGACTGTAGCTATCATTGCACACAATGCTGCAATTGGTGATATTACTCCTATTGTTGCACCTGCTAAAGCTGCCGATCCCATTCCAAGCATTGTACCAGGAAAAATAGCCATTGCAGCTGCAGCAAGACCAACTCCAATTGCAGCGCTTGCAACAAAGAGACAAGCATGAGTGCAAGCATGAGCATAAGAGAATTCGGATTGTGAGAGTTTATCATCTGTACAAATGGCAAAGTGTAAGAGTGCAGGAATTGCAGCAATAATTCCACCCATCACCAATGGTGACAAAGCTGTAAAACTGAGTCCTAAACCTGTAAGTGCTCCTATTGATGCTACTATGCCTAAAACTGTTAAACAGAATATAACATCATCTTTTTCCATATAATCTCCTTAAATATAAATTTCTAAAAAACTTTTCTAGTATAGCTAAATTTCTTAGATAGATTAATTAATTTTTTTATGATTAAATGTGATTAAAACTCAAAGAGCGGGAGAAGGGGTTCGAACCCTCGACCTCAACCTTGGCAAGGTTGCGCTCTACCAACTGAGCCACTCCCGCAATGAAAATTTACTTATTCTTATTATAGATGCATATCATAATTTGTAAACCCTACATACATGAAAATCATGAGAGCCAATTTTCTATGATCTTTTCGTATACTTAAAACTCATTTTTGATTATTGTATGTGTCATAAAACATATTAAATTTATGAGAATATTTATATATAAAGACGACCTGCCAGCCAGTGCAATACCGAATGATATAAAATCTATAGCTGTTGATACAGAGGCAATGGGGCTACTTCATGGTAGAGACAGATTATGCCTTGTGCAGCTCTCTTTTGATGATGGCAACGCTCATTTGATTCAATTTAAAAACGATTATACAGCTCCAAATTTGAGAAAAATATTAGAGGATAAAAATATAACCAAAATATTTCACTTTGCGCGGTTTGATGTAAGTATAATACATTATTATTTAAAAACCTGGGCACTGCCTTGCTATTGCACGAAAATAGCCTCACGTTTAGTTCGCACTTATACAGATAGTCATAGCTTAAAAGAGTTGTGCTTAGAACTACTTGATATAAAATTAAATAAGCAACAACAATCTTCTGATTGGGGAAATGAAAATTTAACAGACAAGCAAAAAAGTTATGCTGCATCTGATGTTTTATATCTCCATAGAATAAAGGAAAAGCTAGACTCAATGCTAGAACGTGAAAATAGAAAAGAATTAGCCGAAAAGTGCTTTGAATTTCTTCCTACTCGTATTGAGCTAGATTCAATGGGTTGGGGGAGTGTAGATATCTTTAATCATCATATGTAATCACTTCACTTGAATCCAGAAAAATTTAGTTGATCAGCTGTTAATTAATACGCTATATTTATAAAAATTTAGGTATTTTATGAGTGATGATATTAAAGCGGTAAATGATCAAAATTTCGAATCTGAAGTTGCTAACCACAAAGGATTTGTGCTGGTAGATTTTTGGGCAGAATGGTGCGGGCCATGCAAAAGTCTGATGCCACGTATCGAGCAATTGGCTGAGGATAGAAAAGGCAAGATCAAGATCTGCAAGTTCGACATAGATGGAGAAACTGAGGTGCCAAGTAAGTATGGAGTTCAATCTATACCTACTTTAATCATATTTCAAGATGGTAAGGAAATTGCACGCAAAATTGGCGCAATAAATGATTTACACAGTTGGGTTGATAGTGAAATAAGCGAGTAGACAAATTTCCTTTTGCGTGTATTATAGGTGTTGATAAAAGGGATTGTAGCTCAGTCGGTTAGAGCAGTTCGCTCATAACGAATTGGTCGTAGGTTCGAGTCCTACCAATCCCACCACTATTGATACAATTGCAAGGCCTACTCTCTTAGATAAGCTTTTTGCCTTATTAAAGTACTTGGTTGTTGGTGTCTGAAAACTCCATGATATTAGATTCCTTGCATAACTGGAATTCAAAAGTTCCAGCGCGGTTTTCTTATCGGATCTCAGCTGGGATGACGCCTGGTTATGAAGGAAATCTATTGTCAAAAAAAATTACTTCCGCGTATTTTGAATCTGATTATAATGACAATTAGAGATATTTTAAGAGCTCAAAAATTTATCTTTGTCTGCAGACTTTCAATTAACTTTTCAATAAAAAACGTAGCGTATCTTTTTCAGCGTATACACACGTCTGTCATATGTGCGCTGCATTTTTTTCTAATTTATACAGGAGGATTTTATGTCCAGAATTCCAGATATTTGACCTTTACCTTAGCTAATAAAAACCAACTGGCGCCTTTGGTTTTTATAAAGAAAATCTAGGAAATAACCAAAAACTGTTTCCAGGCATAAATTTGCCATGTATACCTAAAAAGTAATGATATTAACATAATGTTCACATTTGTATGCTAATATTAATATTATTTAAATTGAAGAATATTATGGAACAACAAGCATCAAACAAAGAGAAAGGGATTGAATTTAGATATAATCAATGTAAGCAGAAATGCCATTCCTACAAAACAAAACGGACAGACCAAGAATGCCTAGATAAATGCTATGAGAAGTACGTTTCTAAACTTTATCCATAAATTAGTGAGAAATTATTAGCTAGTGAAAACAATCTCTATGATGAAAGCACAAAATTATCACTTATGGCAGATACTCTAGATGCAATGTTTTTTTAATCACAAAAGAAACACTTATTTCAATATTTGCAGAGATGTTAGCTTTTTAGATATATTCTGACTTATTGAATAATTCTTTAAATTGGTAAAATACTGTTTCTTTTCCTCTATTTCTTTTTCACTATTCTTTCCACATATCGCTTCTGTTTTTATCTCTGGTTGTTTCTCTTGATTGAGAGAGCCCTTCTTTTCAAAATAATTATCTGTGAATTCTAAAAAGAGTGAAATCAGCTCAGGAAGATTGTATTTGTGTTCACTTGATGAGCACAATTCTGTAATCGAAGAAAAGTGAATATCATCTGCCTTAATAGGTAGTAACGATAGAAACTTATTCCAGCATTTTTTCATTATTCCAACTTCAGGTTCAAGGTTTTTTATTTTAGCTAAGTTGGCATGCTCCATAAAAAACTCTTTATATTGCTCAAAACCTTCAAAAGTTTCTTTTTTTTGGTAGTTTTTTTTCCTATGACTTTTTTCTATGTCAGCAATTTTAGTACCTATATTTGCCTGCTTACTAATAAAGCCATCGTTCTCTAAGTTAAAACAAATTGTGTATGGAGTAATGTCGTTTACTATTGTGTGTGGCTTAAAGTGCCAACCAAAGCATTTGAGTATGAATTTTATTATAGGAGGAAATAGCCATTTAGGTTTTGATATGTGTAGTAATTTCACTACAAGTTTTTTGAATGAGCTAAAGGATTTATTGATAACGCATCTTAAATGAACATTGTCATCTTTTTTAAACTTTTTATAAACCTCTGCAGCTATTGGTCCTCCAGCGCAGCTTCCATATAATACTATATTATCTGGGTAAATGCCTTGCTTTAGAAGATCTGAAATGACTGCAATTCCTGCATTTACTCGATTTTGACCGTTTAAAGAATGACCTTTGCTTTTTCCAGAACCAGGAAAATTAATAAGGTGAACATCCATACCTGCTTCAGCTGCCCAATTCCATTCACTTTTGTCTTCATCTGGCTCTTTTTCAAAAGTATATGTAAGCCCTGGAAAGTAAACTATATGCTTTTTCTTTCTGCTATCTGCACTGCTCTTCGAGTTTGACATCACTATCTTTTGAATTCGCATTCCATTTTGAACTTCTACGAACTCTTCCCTAATTTTTATTGTATTTTCTTCTGTTACTTTCATTTTGCGTTTTTCACTATATTGATTTAATAATACATGAAATTTTAGAAAAAATCAATTTTTACTAAAAAATTAACCAATAACGCATCTATCTTTGTATTTATTGGAATTAAGGTAGTAATGAGAAATGTCTCTTGACATTTGATAAACCTAAACGTAGCCTAAAACAATTTAGTGTTTATTTACGACATTTGTTCAATCACTTAATAATCAATTAGATAGTTTACACTTATTAAAACACCCGTTTTACGAGTCATGGAATGAAGGTAGCTTAAGCCTGCGGGCTCTGCAAACCTATGCTAAGGAATATTATCACCATGTTGCTGCTTTTCCTCGTTATATCAGCGGTATACATTCCTTGTGTCCGAATTTGAAAATGCGGCAAGTTTTACTTGGTAATTTAATAGAGGAAGAACAAGGCGACGAGAATCACCCAGAATTATGGCAGCGTTTTGCTGAAGGACTGGGAGTAGCACGTTCAGAACTTTGTGAAAATGCACAAATTAAGGAGACACGAGAATTAGTTGATGGTTATTTTGACATTGTAAAATCAGATTTTGCAGCAGGTCTTGGAGCTCTGTACGCTTATGAACGTCAAACTCCAGAGGTTTCTAAGTCTAAAATTGAAGGTCTGAAAAAACACTATTCAATAAATGATGAGCGTTCTCTCAAATTTTTTACCGTTCATATGGAAGCTGATGAATGGCATTCTGAGGAATGTGCAAACCTTATTGCAGATTTAAGCGAAGAAGAGCAAGAGAAAGTCATACAAGGCGCTAAAAAAGGAGCAAAACTCTTATGGGGTTTTCTTGACGGCATGCTGAATGTTAACGTTTGCCATTAATTATAAGTAGATACTAAATTCAGTGGTAGCATGTAATCTTCTTATATCTGATCTGCGGCTTTGGGTTCATTTAGGATGTAGCGCAGAAGAGAAGTCTTCTCCCCAATTGGTGAGTATTGATGTTGATGTCACTTTTAAATCTCCTCCTTTAGGACTTACAACTGATCAACTTAAAGATACTATCTGCTATTTGGAGGTAGTGCAGAATATTCAATCTCTTGTTCAGGGCAAGCAATTTAATTTAATCGAACATTTAACTCATGAGATATACAGAGCCATTAATAACCTTTTGCTGCGAAAGAAGCATATTATTTCTTCTGTCAAGGTGACTACTCATAAAACTGCACCACCAGTTCCTGGTGTGCATGGGGGCGTTTTTTTTACTTACTGTAATGAATTGCAAGAATGATCTATATTTCTATTGGTTCAAATATAGGGAATCGCCTTTCCCATTTACAAAAGGCTACTGAGTTACTAAAGAAGCGCTATTTAAAAGACTTAAAGTCTTCAATCATTCTAGAAACTAAGGCTATTTTACCAAATGGTGCTCCACCTGATTGGAACAAGCCATTTCTCAACATGATTGTCTATGGAAGTTGTTCTTCTTCTCCTGAGGAGCTACTAAAAGGCTTAAAACAAATCGAATGTGATATTGGTCGTCCACAAGTCTACGAAAAATGGGCACCTCGTGTTATTGATTTAGATATTTTGTTATGGGATGATCTAACGCTTGATATACCTGACCTTAAAATTCCTCACCCAGAATTAGTAAATAGACCATTTTTGCTCCACTTGATGGCAATGGTTAACAAAACCTTTGCTTTCAATGCTCAAGACTGTTTTTCAAAGAGTTTTACGCTTTCACCAAAGCTTATGGGTATCGTCAATATTACCCCTGATTCATTTTCAGATGGTGGTCTTTATTATGATGCGAATCGAGCAACCAAGCAGGCATTGCAGCTGGTATCAGATGGTGCAAGCATAGTTGATCTTGGAGCTCAATCAACAAGGCCTGGAGCTTCAATAAAGACGCCAGAGGAAGAGTATGAACGTCTAAAACCAGTACTTGATAATCTTAGCGACTATATGAAAAATGGTGATATTGAAGTCAGCATTGATAGTTTTTGGCCAGACGTTATTTTAAACGTTTTGAAGCACTACAATATTGCCTGGGTAAATGATCAGAAGGGAGATCTGAGTAGTAATACCTTAAAAGAAGTTGCTAGCAGTGGGTGTAATGTCGTTATTATGCATTCACTTTCGATACCACCACATAAGGACAATATTATTCCACATGATATTGACCCAATTGATATCATAAATAATTGGGCAGAGGAGAGCATTAATAGGTTACTTGACCTTGGTTTTGATGAAAATTCAATAATTATTGATCCTGGTATTGGTTTTGGCAAATCTATGTATCAGAATATTCAGATTTTACGCAGTATAGAAACTTTACAAAATTTTGGCTGCAAGGTTTTAGTTGGTCATTCCAGAAAGTCATTTATTTCCTCTTTTTCCATAGAATCTCCCTCTAATAGAGATTTAGAAACGATTGCTACATCTGCTATACTGCAAAATAAGGTTGATTTCCTTAGAGTACATAATGTACGTGACCACATGAGATTTTTTGTAGCCCAAGCTGTCTTAAAGGGATGAAGATTATTGGAATTATGGCTGTTGACCCTAATGGGGTAATTGGAATAAATAATGATTTGCCCTGGCGTTATCCAAGTGAGTTTAAACATTTTTGTCAAGTAGCCGACAAGCAAGTTATTGTGATGGGAAGAAAGACATTTGAAACCGTGCCTCAGAGTATACTAAAGAATCGTACACCTATTGTTTTCTCCCGTAACAAGTGTTTTAATAGAGGCCCAAAATGTACTGTTGTCTCTTCCATGCAAGAATTTCTGTCAATTCAAAGTAGTTCTCAAGTCTTTGTGATTGGTGGGGCACAAATAGTACACCTTTTTTTAGAGCATAACCTAATCTCAGAATTTATTATGACTGAAATGCATAAAACTTATAAAGGTGATACGTATTTCAATTTAGCACTCCTTGATCAGTGGAATAAAACTATTCTCACTAAAACTAAAGACTATACTATATGCAATTGTGTCCGTTCAGCAGAGTAGTAAAATAAGGTAAGCGAGAAAAGACAACTATCAGTGCATGACACTGGCTCCTTTATGATGGTCAGTGCCCAGAAACTGGCATCCAGTTAAATTTATGGATCTCAGTGTTAGCTACTTAAATAACAGGGGAGAGCTACTAAATGACATCTTCAATTTCTGTACAGCTACATCGCAAGAAAGGAAGCACTGGCTTTCACATTAGCAAATTCCCTGAATAGATGCATACAATTTAATGCATAATGAAGTGTGACCTTAGCCAAAAAAAAGCAGCAAAAAAGTTAACGCGTTCTAGACGTAACTTTACTAAGTACCATTTCTCTTAATTCTTCAGTCAGTGTGCCACTATCCAAAACACTGTTATGAGGATCATCTCCATATATACACAGATCATCACGAATCTTGATCGGATTACCATTTAATAATCGATCATCTCTCATTGCATTTGCCAACTGTGCGGGAAGTGGTATTAATTTGTCTCTTGCGTGATTAATAATTACTATTAGCGTTTTTTCATTTTGTGACTTTTGTAAATTATCTACTATATCAAAGTCTAAATCGAAGGCTTTTAGTATTCTTTTTAGTAGGAATGAGGGCAGTATACTCAAAATTTTCGTCTGAGGCATTGGAAAATGCTCTATTGCTGTATGAAAAGAACTAAAAGTGCTAGTGAAGACAATTCCTCCAAGTTTAACATCTCTATTCGCAAAATGCCTTGATACTTCTGATGCAACTGCTCCTCCAAAAGAATGACCGAAAAGTATAATATTTTCGGGTTTTACACCTTGATTTATTAGTTGATTAATTTTCTCTGTTGAAGACTTGAATAAGTTTTGATTCTTATTTAGAAACGGAATCATGAGTAGCAATATAGATAAAAAAACACAAGCTGAAGCTGATAAGACTGCCAATCCAGCTGTTCTAGCTGTTATTGGATTAGTGAGCAGTATGACAGTAGGTGGCAATATTGATGCTAGTAAGCATACGAAGCTGGTTAAGGCATAAGTTATATAATTTTGAAATGCAGCCGGGTATTTGTGTGCATGAGTGTGAAAATTAGGTATATCATGGTGGTGCATGAGCTCAGATTGCATATCTTTACAGAATGTAGTTGCATTTTTATAATTATCCCCTAGTCCATGAAAGAATATAAGATGTATTTCGTTAGGCATTATTCTCACTATAAAATACTTTCAATTATATACTATTCTTATAATTTTGCTAAGCTTTTTATATATTAACTAGTGAACCGGCAATCTTAAAATGCTTGCAAGATCTACTTACATCAAGTTGCATTAGTTTTTTTTGTATCCGTTCATCAGAGTAGTAAAATAAGAAAAAGAGAAAAGAAGACTAAATGAATTTCATCCGAGTAGCTGACACTGACATCTATATAAAGACAATCTAATGCACTCATTTAAAGTGAAGTTTTCTGGATCCCAGTGTCTAGGCACTGGGATGACAAGAAAAGAGTTGACTTGAATGACACCGAATAGGCACTGGGACAGAGGCTACTTGAATAATATTTCACCATGTCATTCCAGCACTTGATGCTGGAATCCAGAAGTTTTTTGAGCACAAAAGTCATGCTAAGTTTTTGTTGTTAAGAAAGGCTGGATAGCTACTTGAATGACAAGAGGAGAACTACTGGGATGACAAGGGGAGAGCTACTAAATGACATCTTCAATTTCTATGTGTCAAGCACTGAAGAGGTCTCTCCTATTTTCTCTTGATGAATAAATCTAAGTAGAGTATAGTAAAAATGCATTTATGTAGCGATTAATGAGCAACTTAGTTTTAGTCTATATAACTTTTTCAAACTTGAAAGAGGCTCAGGCTATTTCTGAAGAATTGTTAAACGAGAAGTTAATTGTGTGTGTAAATATATTTCCTGAAGTAAACTCTCTGTATTTATGGGAAGGTAAAACTAATAGTAATTGTGAAGTAGTGGCAATTATGAAAAGTAGGAATGATCAGGCTGATAAGATTGTAGAAAAAATCGAGTCAATGCATTCTTATGATCAACCAGCCGTTGTGATAATACCCATAGGAAAAGCGAATAAATCTTTTACTAATTGGGTTAATAATGTTATTGATATAAACAATATTGGGGTGTAGCCAAGTGGTAAGGCAGCGGTTTTTGATACCGCCACGCGAAGGTTCGAATCCTTCCACCCCAGCTTTATTGAAGTGTGCGTGAAATGATATCACTTTTTTATAAATTAAGGTTATTTAATTACATACTCGGCAGTTTGAAAGATATAGTTGTCAAGCTATTTCTTTTCACTTTGTATCTTTATACATCGAGCATTATGCTCATGTTTCTCACCAGTGGCTTTTGGTATGCTGTAGAGTTTAGCTCTTTCAAAAATGCATTTTACCATTTGTATCAATATTTAAAATGGTATTATGAAAATAGAGATGATTTGGGTTATGGAGTTTCTATTAGAATATTAGTAGCGTTTCTTACTCCGCATTTTCTCTACAAATTATTTTCTGGCACAGGCTGGAAGTCTTTTTTCAAGGAGAAGATAGTTCAGATACTCAGCACAAGAAGAAAAATGAGTAATAAACCAAATGGCAGTAGTTATGGTTATAGTAATAAGAACAGTTACGGTAACAATAATCTTCAAGAGGCAGAACGGAAAGTGAATATGATAAAGCAGCTATTAATCCAAGATATAGATGAAGCTATAGAAAAAAGATTAAATGATATTTTTCTTGGTGAGAGGGGTAAACCTCATTAAAAGGGCTTTATCTTTTTTAGAATTGGCTGTATTTTGTTTTTTACGTATAATGGATCGCAATCAGCCAGTATACATGTTTCAACAAAATCTTGACTGAAGTCTGATAGCCAGGAAATTGCTTTACGTTTCTCTACCAAGCTTTCTGTTTTTTTACGGTTACTTGCTGCATCAATCATTGCCTGTGATATCACTGATTGCCACAGTATGCAGTACCTTTGTATATCATCTAAAGTGCTATTTGCTTCGTGATGGTGAAAAAATTCTTTGAAATTGAAGTTATTTGACATTACGTACCTCTTTAAGTTGAAAATTAGAATTTGAAGTAGTGCGAAAGTTGTCTGCTGCAATGAGTAGCCTTTATGACAGTCAGACCGGGTTTTATGTGAGCTATAAATGTTTAAGAAATTATATCTGTTCAGATCTATGTGAAACCAGTGCTTCTTTTCTTGTTATCCGAGCTGGGATCCAGGTTGACAAAAGCGCTTTACAACGTTTTGTGTACAAAAGCCAGTGTTGCATGACACTATTTGTTCTTACACCCTTTTTGTCTATCTTATTTTGTCACTCTGCTGAACAGATAATTTTCGCCAATAAGCTTTCTACTGAATTTTTGTTATTAAGCTCGCACAGATCAAAGACAAGTTTTGAGTCAAAAATACCCTTAATATTATAATAAGGGGTTAGTAAAATGTGTCTAGTAAGTTTTCTTCTCTATGCAACTGCACCTCAAGCTAATAATGGACCATCAGGCGTATTACCAATTACATTGATTTGGTTTAATATTTTATTACTGGGGTAAAAATAATTTTTTATAAACTCCTTATATATAGCTGTTAATTTATGTATATCGTCTATTGATACGCATTCATTTACCTGATGTGCGGTTTTGTTGATCATACCAAATTCAATTACTGGACAAATATCCTTAATAAACGCAGCATCAGATGTGCCACCATTTGTACTCAGCACAGCATCAATACCGGTAATTTTATTTATCGCATCAAGCATAATATCAGTATTTCTATCAGGAATAGAGAGAAAAACGTCCCTGCTGCTCTGCATAGACAGTTTATAATCGTTAGTCACATTGGTGCATATTGCATCAATCATCTTATATAAAACGTCTGGTGTTTGTGTATTGTTATATCGAACATTAAAACCTGCTGCTATTGAACTAGGTATTAGATTATTAGTATTATTTCCAACGTCGATAGTAGTAATTTCGCAATGTGAAGGCTGAAAGTATTTATTACCAGTATCAAAAGTGGTATCTTTTATCTTACTTAGTATCGATACCATTTTATATATTGGATTATCTGCTAGATCTGGGTAGGCAACGTGCCCTTGTTTACCATGGCAAATCAATTTAAATGTTGCAGAACCTCTTCTACCTATTTTTATGGTATCACCTAATTTCTCACTACTCGTTGGTTCTCCAACTATACAAAAATCTATCTTTTTTTGCTTGCTTTTCATCCATTCCAAAATGGCCTTTGTTCCATGTTCTTCCGTGCTTTCTTCAGCGCTGGTAATCAATGCACTGATTGAACCGCTGAATCGAAACTTACCTGCAACTGAATCTACGATAGCAGCAATAAATGCAGCTACTCCGCCTTTCATATCAGCTGCTCCTCTTCCATATAGCATTCCATCTCTAACTTCTGGCTTAAATGGATCAGATATCCAATCTTTTAACTCACCTGGTGGTACAACATCAACATGTCCAGCAAAACACAAGTTTGGTACTCCATTTATATATTTCGCATAAAGATTTTTAACTTTATCACCAAACTCTAAAATCTCACATTCAAAACCACTTTTCTTGAGAATGGCTGCTATATGCTCTATTGCCCCATCGTCTTTTGGTGTTATACTTTTAAAAGAAATTAATTTCTTAGTTAGTTCTACAGGGTCAATCTTCATATCAATCTTGAAATACTAACATTACCGTATTGTAAACATTCTATGCGATATTTAAAACAAATATTACAGCACACAGAACAAGTTCTTATAAGGGAAGTAACAGTACTTGCTGATAATATCTATGAAATATGTAGACAATACGGAAATGACATTTTTCTGATTGCAGATGAAAATACAGCAAAACTTTTAAACAAAAACATACTTAATAAAGTTTCTCATTTAATTATTCCAGCCACACCTGTCATTCCAGTGCGTGACTATGATGGATCGCAGTGTCACGCTACTTGGATGACACCAAATAGACTGAACAGAGCTGCTTCTCTCCAAGCTGTAAACCTAGTTAGAAATAAAGCAAAAGATAGTGACTTAATGGTTGCATTTGGCAGTGGCACTGTTAATGATATCTGTAAGTACGCAAGCTATTTAGAAGGCAAAGACTACATATCCTTTCCAACAGCTGCTTCCATGAATGGATATAGCTCTGCAAACGCTTCAATATTAGTTGATGGATATAAAAAATCGTTCGGAGCACATCTTCCAAAGGCAATATACATTGATACCGATATAATTGTCAACGCACCACTACGCCTCACATTAAGTGGATTTGCAGATTTCATCTGCCGTTCAACAGTACAAGCCGATTGGCTATTATCTAATCTATTACTTGGCACAGAATATAATGAACTCCCCTTTAAACTTGTTCGGGATCTGGAGGAAATTTTGCTCAGAGAACACTTGGCACTTGCTAAAAAAGATAAAAGAGTAGTTTTATTACTTATGGAAGCCTTATTGATTTCAGGACTTGGAATGGTGATGTCAAAAGGCAGCTACTCTGCAAGCCAAGGAGAACATATGATAGCTCATGCAATGGAGACGGTAACAAAAGATTATTCCTCCTCGTTACATGGCGAAAAAATTGCTGTTACGACGATTACTATGGCTAACTTGCAAGAGGAGATATTGTCAATACAAAACCCGATTACCAAACCGATCACTTTAGATGTAAAACATATAACTCAGTGCTTTGGTAATACCGAATTTATAAAAATTCTAAAGCAGAAGCAAATTATGCAGCAAAAAATTCAAGAGATTATTTGCAAAGAATGGAGTAATATTTCTAGTTTAATTAAGCAAAATTTACTATCTGCAAAACACCTGCAGAAAGTATTTGAAGATCTATCAATTCCGTACTTACCGGAGCATCTTAATTGGAACAAAGAGCAATATTGCAAGGTAGTCAATCTTACATTTGCAACAAGAGATAGATTCACCTTTCTTGACCTAGCTGGTTGTATAGAAAAAAGTTAGATTTTGTGTATTCGTTCAGTAGGGTAGCAAAATAAGATAGACAAAAACACAGTAACAAATGGTGTCATTCAAGTAGCTATCCAGCCTTTCTTAACAACAAAAACTTAGCATGACTTTTGTGCTCAAAAAACTTCTGGATTCCAGCATCAAGTGCTGGAATGACATGGTGAAATATTATTCAAGTAGCCTCTGTCCCAGTGCCTATTCAGTGTCATTCAAGTCAACTCTTTTCTTGTCATCCGAGTGCCTAGACACTGGGATCCAGAAAACTTCACTTTAAATGAGTGCATTAGATTGTCTTTATATAGATGCCAGTGTTAGCTACTCGGATGAAATTCATTTAGTTGTCTTTTCTCATCTACCTTACCACTTTCTTGAACGGATACCATTAGCCATTCCCCTGAATAGATACAACAAATGTTGTATCTTTATCACTTCACATACATTATTCCATATACTATATGAACAACTGAAAAAAAAACTTCAGCTAATTGGACAATGAATCACGTTATTTTGTCAAATGCGCTGCTCTTGCCAAACCATAGTTTAGCTTGAGTGGCTGAGGAGGGATTTGAACCCCCGACCAAGAGATTATGATCCTCCTGCTCTACCACTGAGCTACTCAGCCTAATTAAAAACCTTGCTATATATGTAATCTATATGTTTCATATAATACTTCAAATCAAACAAAGACTCAAGTTTTTCAGAGTCAATAATTCCATGCAAGGATTTATCTTGTTTCAATTCGAACAGAAAATCACTGTTATCTTGCTTTACTTTCATTGCATTATTCTGAACAATTTTATATGCCTCTTCCCTAGTTAAACCACTACTTACCAACTCAAGCAATACACGTTGTGAAAAAACCAAGCCTTTTGAAGAATTTAAGTTCTTTTCAATATTTTCCTTATTGATCACCAATTTATCTATCAAATCTGTTAATCGTACTAAAGCAAAATCCATTGCTATACAAGCATCAGGAGCAATGCACCTTTCCACAGACGAGTGCGATATATCTCGTTCGTGCCATAGTGCAACATTTTCTAATGCAGGAAAAACATAGCTGCGTATTAAGCGTGAGAGCCCAGTCAAATTCTCACTTAAAATAGGATTACACTTATGCGGCATAGCAGAACTTCCCTTCTGCCCAGTGGAAAAATATTCAGAGATTTCGCCGACTTCAGTTCTTTGCAAATGACGAATCTCAATTGCAATATTTTCTATTGAGCTTGCAATTACTCCCAAAATTGAAAAGAACATGGCATGTCTATCACGAGGGATGACTTGAGACGATATGGTTTCAGGTATGAGTCCCATTTCTTTCGCTACATACTCTTCAACAAATGGATTAATATTTGCAAAATTACCTACTGCACCTGATATTTTACAAATTGAGATCTCTTTTTGCGCGCTAATTAATCTCTGATAATTGCGTTTAAATTCAGCATAAAATCTAGCAAATTTTAACCCAAGAGTTATTGGTTCTGCATGCATTCCATGACTGCGCCCAACACAAACAATATCTTTATAGTCCTCAGCTTTTTTTTTCAATACTATAAGTAAATTTTTTAGATTCTTGAGTAAAATATCACATGACTCTTTCAACTGCACTGCAAGGCATGTATCTAAAACATCAGAACTTGTCATTCCGTAATGGAGATAACGAACATCAACTCCCGCTTTTTCAGCAATATATGTCAAAAAAGCTATAACATCATGTTTTACAATGGATTCAATTTCGTTAATACGCTCAATATCAAATTCAATAGCACCAGAGAGCTTTTCAGCAACATCATTTGGAATAACTTTTAATTTTGCTTGAGCTTCACATGCTAATTTTTCTATTTTGAGCCATATGTTGAACTTATTTTTTTCTTCCCAAATGGAAGAGATTTCTTTGCGGCTATAGCGTGGGATCATTAGATGATCCCTGTCTTATCTTTGAACATGCTAGATCCCAGTGTGTAACACTGGGACGACAGAAAAAAAGTGCACTGGAATGACAGGAGTAGTTGAAATATTTTATTCACTGCTATTCGTTATTTGTATCTTCTTGTTGCTCAGATTTCTGATTTTGCAACTTTACTTGCCTCAATTCATGTGCATCTTTCTCAGATCTGACAACGTATATAGTAATTGGCACTATCACTTTACTATGTAATTCTATATTCACTTGATACTCGCCCAAATTTTTGATACTTATTCCACCAAAAGATAAACTATGATGACTTATATCATATCCTTCTTGTGATAAAGTTTTTGCAATTTCACGTGTGGTTACAGAGCCAAAAATCTTTCCATCCTCTGAAGCTTGCTTTATTAATATAATAAATTTATCATGCAGTGATGATGCAAGCACTTTTGCTGCATTTAATTTTTTGGTATTTTCTTCTTCCAATAATAAACGCTGTTCCTCTAACTTTATTAAATTTTCCTTAGTGGCTTTCATCGCCTTTTTTTGTGGAAAAAGAAAATTACGTGCATAACCTGGCTTAACTTTGACAACTTCACCAATCTTACCTAAAGTTGTTGTACTTTCCTTTAAAATTATTAACATAAATTACCTAACTTTTTTAGTACAGTAAGGAGCAAGAGCTAAAAAGCGTGCTCTTATAATTGCTAAGCGCAACTTTCTTTGTTTTCTTGCGCACACACCTGTTAACCTTCTAGGTAATATTCTACCATAGTCAGAGGTGAATTTGGACAATAAATCTATATTCTTATAGTCTATGTCCTCATCTTTAGATGCAGCAAGAGGACAGACCTTAGGACGCCTAAAGCCAGTTCTGTTATTTACAGACACGTAAGAATTATTAAAACTATTTCGTCTTTTCATCATTATGCACTTTTCTCCTCAATTTGTTTATCCATCATGTAAGATTTACCTTAAAAAAACTCATTAACCCGTACAGACAAGTGGCGAATAATATTCTCATTCAGTTTTACTCTACGCTCAAATTCATCCATAATGCTTGAAGTAAAACTTATACACATCATACAGTAATGACCACTTTTCATCTTATTTATTGGGTATGCAAAATCCAATAGACCCCAATATTCATATTTTATCAATCCTGAAGCTTCAATATTTTTCAAAAGCACTTCCAGCGTTTTACTCAATTGATTTGAGTCTACTATTTTAAAACTTTTTAAAACCTCTTGAAGGGGCTTTATTAGATGCTGTGAAATATTTTCCTTAAAAGCATTTACTACATTATAGATAAATGCACTTTTAGTTTTAGCTCCTGGAAGGTCCATAAAATTTTGTTTTATTCCCGTATCACTTAGTTCATTTTTCAATTCTTTATCGATTCTTGACTTTATTTCTTTTAAATTTGAAAAATCTTCTTCCAATTCAAACCATAAAATTTTTGTCAGAGTTTCCAAAAAATCAGAGTAAACAATCAGACTTTTTTTAATGCTTTCAGTACTTGCCTCTAGCTCTTGTTTTGTAACTGTGCTATGTTCTCTTTCTATGAGACCTTTAACCTCCTGAGAAGTAACATCTGCTTTAATATTTTTCAACAAAATAGCCAATTCTTGGACCATTTCTTCTACTTCTTGCTGCAATAAGTTCGGTTGTGCTATAAAAGTAAATTCATAGAGATTCACTATATCTTCCTTTAATATCAATTAAACACTTTATTATATAAAACTTTTTTATATAAGCAAGTTATTTGTATTAATTTCTACGCCTTCAATCCAACTTAAGTGAGATATTTCATAAATAGCTTGGGGGGTGATTGAATATGCACCTGGCAACAAGATGCTGACTTTATGTTTTTCGAGAAGAAACTCTAGCATTATTTTGGTTTTGCCTCCATTTTTCAATACTGAATTCAACTCCTCAGCAACTTTTTGCGAGTCTGCACATACAGCAGTTAAAACTAATCCTTTCATTAGAGAAGTAACCTTCTCTGTAAATTCAGATATGTCCTTTCCTGATAGTCTCGTTGTGTTTTCTGAAATTTCAAGATCAATTATCACAAATGCTCCAGGTGAAAATAGATTCCTTTTTTCTTCTATTATTTCATTATTG
This sequence comes from Wolbachia endosymbiont of Nasonia giraulti, assembly GCF_048054155.1. Taxonomy (NCBI): domain Bacteria; kingdom Pseudomonadati; phylum Pseudomonadota; class Alphaproteobacteria; order Rickettsiales; family Anaplasmataceae; genus Wolbachia; species Wolbachia endosymbiont of Nasonia giraulti. The sequence continues at coordinate 25,158 of NZ_JAFEVH010000005.1, read as the reverse complement.
TAGAATGCTATTTCAGAAACATTGTGGGGATCAGAAAGTGTTAGGATAACAAATCTTCCACGTTCTGAGGTTCTCATACGCACATTTAATATTACACCAGCAGTTTTTATCGTCTTACTCTCTCCGATAAACCCAATATTTAATTTTTTCAAAAGAGTTTTAAATTTTTTAAGCGGGTGATTAGTTAAATAAAACCCTAGTGAAAACAACTCATGCTCTAATTTTTCCTCTTCATTAAAATCTTCCACGTTCTCAAGTTTTGGCTTGAGGACATCAAGATTGCCAAATAAAACAGCTTGATTTGACTGCCTATTTTTATTTGCAAAGTAAATCAATGTGTCTATTGACTCGTATAACTGCTTTCTATTTTGGTGCACACTATCGAATGTTCCAGATTTAATTAAACTTTCTAATGCCCTTTTATTTATTATATGCCCCAAATTTTGAATGAATTCCCATATGTCCTTATAAGAACTTGAGCGTGCATTTACTATTCCTTCTGCTATAGCAAAACCAACATTACGCAAAGCAGCAATTCCGTAGCGTATGTGCTCACCCTCTATTGAAAATTCAGCCTTAGATTTGCTGATATCAGGCGAAAGAACAGCAACTCCACTGAATTTTGCAGCATGATAAAACAAATTCAGTTTGTCTCTATCATCAATATTGAGATTCATCAAGGCCGTAAAAAATTCTAGCGGGTAGTTAGCCTTAAGGTAAGCTGTGTGGTAAGATATAATCGCATATGCTGCAGCGTGGGATTTATTAAATCCATAACCAGCAAATTTTGCAACAAGATCAAAAATATAACTTGCCCTGTCGTAATCAACACCGTTTTTTGTTGCTCCTTGAACAAAAAGTTCACGTTGTTTATCCATCTCTTCCTTAATTTTCTTACCCATGGCACGTCTGAGTAAATCTGCCTCTGCTAAGCTATATCCAGAGAGAATACGCGCTATTTCCATTACCTGTTCTTGGTAGATTATTACTCCGAATGTTTCTTTTAACACCTTCTCAAGCAATGGATGAATGTAATCTGGCTTTTCAAGTCCATGCTTTCTTGCAACATAAGTTGGAATGTTATCCATAGGCCCTGGGCGATAAAGAGAAATTAAAGCGATGATATCTTCAATGCAGTCTGGCTTTAGTTTGATTAAAGCTTCTCTCATTCCCGAACTTTCAAGCTGAAACACTCCGATTGAATCACCTCTTGAGAGCATTTCATAGGTTCTTTGATCAATCAAAGAAACCGAGGAAATATCAAATTTTTTTTCATCACGATTAATTAAACGACATACATGATCTATTAGTGTTAGCGTACCAAGTCCAAGAAAATCAAATTTTATTAACCCAGCTTTCTCTACATATTTCATGCTGTATTGAGTGATTGGCAGAGCCGAATTTGGATCATAATAGACGGGAACAAAATTTTCTAATTTTTGATCGCATATTACAATTCCAGCAGCATGAGTTGAAACGTGACGATATATTCCTTCGAGCTTTAGTGATATATCAAGAAGCTTTGCAATTACCTCATCACTATCTCGTTCTTTCTGCAGGTTTTGATCAAGCTCTATCGCTTGCGATAAAGTTACAGGATTTACTGGATTAAATGGAACCATTTTAGATATTTTATCCACTTGAGAGTAAGGCATTTGCAATACTCTACCAACATCACGCAATACTGCCCTTGCTTGCAATTTTCCAAAAGTGATTATTTGAGCAACATAACCGTACTTTTTCTGAACATAATCAATAACCAGGTCCCTTTTCTCTTGGCAGAAATCGATATCAAAGTCAGGCATTGATATACGATCAGGGTTTAAAAATCTTTCAAAGATCAGACCAAATTTTATTGGATCAAGATCTGTAATCTGCAAGCTCCAAGCAACAATTGATCCAGCACCAGAACCTCTTCCCGGTCCAACTGGAATGCCATTTGCTTTGCTCCAACGAATAAAATCAGAAACTATCAAAAAGTAGCCAGCGTAGTTCATCGAAGTTATTACGCTTAGTTCGTAATTCAGCCGATCGTAGTATTGTTTAAGGTCTATGTCCGTTTCATTTGCAATGCGGAATTCTAATCCTGCAACTGCCTGCTCCCTCAGTTCTTCATTCTCAGTTTTATTTTCTCGACAAGGAAATTTAGGCAAGATAGGCTGCCTGCTTCTTGGCATGTAAGAGCACCGCTTAGCTATCACTAAAGTGTTATAAATTGCTTCGGGAATGTCGCTGAACAGTTCCTCCATTTCTTCCACAGATTTGAAGTAATGCTCGGTAGTTAACTTCTTTCTGTTATTCTCCAGGGCATAACTGCCCTCCGATATGCACGTTAATATATCATAAGCTTCATAATCAGATCTATTTGAAAAAAACACATCATTCGTTGCAACTAGTGGTATATTGCGCTGATAAGCAAAATCTATTAAAGCTTCTTCAAGCTCTAGCTCTTTATTCAGCCCATGACGCTGCAATTCAACATATAAATGACCATCGAATGCTGAAAGCAGTTTTTCAACCGTTTCTTTGTCTTGCTTCAATAACAGTTGAGCCAATATGCCGTCATATCCACCAGTTAAGGCGATTAAGCCTGAACTTAAATTTAATAGCTCATCAAAATCAACGTAAGGAATATCGCTGTTATTCTTGCGCTTTTTAAAAGACTCACTCACCAAGGTGACTAAATTAGTGTACCCTTGTTCATTTTTTGCAAGTAGCAGTATTGATAAATTTTGTTCTAAGTGTCGAACGATAATATTGCATCCTATTATTAACTGTATTCCCCTATTAGCTGCATATTCTGCAAATTCAAGTGAGCCAAATAAGTTGCCTGAATCAGTAACTGCAACTGCCGGCATTTTGTTCTGCAAACAAAGACCAATCAGCTCCTCAATTTTAACCGAACTCTCAAGCAGAGAATAAACGCTATGAACACGCAAATGTATGAACATAAAAAACTTTAGATTAGCAATAAAAGGATAACATTAATTTGCTTGTAAGGATATGAAAAGGTCTAACACTGAAATAACACAAAGAGGCTATTTGAATCTAATTTACTATTCACAATCCCGGTTATTAGCTTATTTGAGTTGACTTTTCATCATAATTATGTAATAATTAAACATATTGTTTAATATTGAAGGTAAAATTATGCCATATAAATCACTGAAAAAAGTACTGAGAACAATTAACGATAAGAAAGATTTAGATAAAGATAATATAATTGAGAAAATAAAAACAGAACTAAAGGAACAGGATCAAGGTCTATATCAAAAGTGGGAGAGCAATGGATCTGATGTAAATTATGTATTTAATTCTTCCCTCTCATCGATGAAATTTACGTTATTAACGATAGCTGCTGAGTATGGTTACGCAAATATAGTAAAGATTTTACTAGAAAAAGAAGCAGATGTTCATAAGAAAGGTCACTTCGATATGACTCCTTTGCATTTCGCTGCTCGGAATGGTTACGCAAATATGGTAAAGATTTTACTAAAAAAAGGAGCAAATGTTAATGAGAAAGGTTACTTCGATACAACTCCTTTGCATTTCGCTGCTTGTAATGGTCACGAAAAGACAGTAGAGGTTTTACTAGAAAAAGGAGCAAATGTTAATGAGAAAGGTTACCTCGATATGACTCCTTTGCATTTCGCTGCTTGTAATGGTCACGAAAAGACAATAGAGGTTTTAATCCAAGCAGGAGCAAATGTTAACGCAGTAGATGAATATGGAAAGACTACGTTAGGTCGTGCTAAGGAATATATTAAAAAGTGTGCTGAAGGTTATGCTAAGGGTAAAAACGCAATAAAAGCTCTATTAGAGGCAGGAAGGGGCCCTTTTGTGAAAGCGTGTAATAAATCAATGATTGCCGGTGGAGTAACTGGATTATTAGGCACTGCTATAGCAGTGGCACTTTTTACAACTGGAACAATTGCAGTTCAGTTGATACCTATAGTTATAGCAGTGGTTGCAGTTACAGCAGCAGCACTGGTAGTTGGTTGTGCTACATATGAATTGTTAAAGCCTAGTACTAAAGTTGATGGAGCAGAAAAATCATCGGCCGTCTTAACAACAAATGAACAGCGAGAAGCTGCTTTATAGTAGAGCGCGTTACGCACATCTGTACAGAGTTGAAGATGTCATGCAAGTAGCTGACACTGGCATCCAGTTTTTTTTGTGCAATTCCGTCAAAAAAAAGCGCTTTCGTGTTTACCAACTTAGTTGGATTCCAGTGTCAAGCACTGGAATGACACCAAAGAGGCTACTCGAATGACAAGAAAGAGGGCTACTTGGATGACAACGAAGATGCTGGAATGAAAGGAGTGTTAGATAAAGCTACTTGTATAACTGTTGCACATCCATAAACTCCTTCTCGTTTTGAATGCTGATGATAGTGTGAGTGTTGAAAGGTAAAGGGTCATTTATATGTCCATGGCCTACTCCTTTCATTGTAAATACTGGAAAGTTGACACTTTTTGCAAACCTTTCTTTTACAATTTCGACAAGATTATCATTATAACAGTTAATAAAGTCTCCAAAGATTACTGCATCTACTCCATCAAAAATATGAGCTTGTTTTAGGTGATCTAGACTGCGCTCAATTGAATATGGATAAACTTTTATGTCTTCTAAAAATAGAATTTTGTTTTTTGCGTTTATTTGCCAAGCAGTTCCTATGCTATTTTCAACCAAAGTCATATTACCACCGATGATTTTAGACTCTAATCTGCCATTTTTTAGTCTAACTCCATTATTTATCATCTTTAAGTTGTCAAATCTGATAGAGTTGTGTTGGTTAAGAATTAATTCTTTTAATTTTTCAACAGAGCTTTCAGCAACAGAGTTATTTACTATCATTTCCAACATGGTACCGTGAAGAGTTTGCCAATCATATTTAACTTGCAGATAAATATGTAAAGCAGTGATATCACTATAGCCTATAAGAATTTTTTTGTTTTGAGCAATTCTTTCTTTTTTATCATCGGGCAGCTTTTCTAGGTAAGGAATTAGCCGAGAAGCCCCTTCTCCTCCTCTGATACACCAAATTATTTTGCTATCATCAGTGAGCGCATTAACCAAATCATTCGCTCTAAACTCATCAGAGTTAGAATAAAATGGGTTGTCATTACTGTATATTTTCTCCGAAATGTGAGGATTAAAATCCAAAGTTTTTACGTATTCTCTTATAGTAGGCAGATCTGATTCTTTTCCTTTCGAAGAAGGAGCAATAATATCAACTTGGTCCATTGCATGAATATCTGTGTTAGCACCATAGCTGTACGAACATTCATTTTTGAAGACAGCAAATGGTGTCATTCCAGTGCTTGACACTGGAATCCAGAAATTTTGCTTATAACTGAGCTGATGAGCTAAAGGTAGTTGTCTTACGCTAAAACAAACGTTTTTAATTAAGTTGCATAGAAGCTGGATCCCAGTGTCTGGGCACACCCCACTGGTGGGAATTGCTCCCAAACTACAACGTTCGTACAGTTGTGTGTTAGCACATAAAGTGAAAATAAAATATAAAAGGTAAATGATCATTAAAATATCTTATAAAACTCTTTTTTTAGTATATCATCGAGTTCAGAAAGTAGAACTTTTACTCCTAGTTTTTCCATTGATGTAACGCCGTAATCTTTTAGTCCACAAGGAATAATACCCTCATAGTGGGAAAGGTTTGGAGAGACATTAAGTGCTATGCCATGATAAGTTACCCATTTTCTCAAGCGAATGCCAAAAGCTGCTATTTTTTCTTCTACTCCGTTGTTGTTCACCCAAATGCCTATTCTATCTTCCTTAAATTCCCCAAGTATATTAAAGTGTTTTAAAACATTTATGATCCAATTACTTAGGTCTCTGATATATAGTTTTATGTCACATTTGTTTCTTTTTTTAAGATTTAGCATTAAATATATAATGCGCTGCCCTGGTCCGTGATATGTATATTTACCACCCCTACCTGTTTTATATATAGGAAATAATTTTTCAATAATGTCATCATCTGTTGCACCGATTCCTGCAGTATAAAGTGGAGGGTGCTGGAGCAGCCATACTAGCTCATCAGATAAATTATTGTAAATTTGTTGAATTTTTGCTTCCATGAATTCTACAGCATTGTTATAATCAATAAGTTGGTTAGATATTAGCCATTCCGTCATATTCAATTTCTTTTGTTAAACTTCATACTACTCAATAAGTAACTTGATTTTCAAGCAAGTTTAGGCTTTTGGTGAGCTCCTAAAGCTTTCCGTGTAAAGTTGTGTAGGGCTTTGTAACGAAAAAAGGAAGCCATTGCCTGATGATGAAGAATTTGACATATGTTGCTAGATATGCTAACATCATTAATAAATATTTAACATTTATATTTTTAGCTAGGGGGTAATTATACCAAATATAAGTACAGAGTTTAAACAAAAAACTCAACTTCTTGAAAAACATTTTCATGATAGAACACTTCAGCCTATGAGCGAGTTCAAGAAAGTAGGAGAGAAGGAAGTAGGCTGCAGTTCAGGATTTCAAGCAGAGCATGAGTATAGTAACAATGAAGGTGACAAGGCAGCTTTCATGGTTAAGTCTGTTCTAAACCATACTCTGACAAAAGAGGAAGAACAGTCTAAGTTAGCACAATTCAAAGAATCTTTTTACAAAGGATCAAGAAAAGCTACAAAATTGCAAAATCCTTATTTGCCGGATTTTATAATAAACAGTCTTATTGATTTATTATGGCTGCAGGTAGAAAGCAGTATATGTTATGACGACTTAAATATTGCTGATTTTATCAGGGAATATGTTGCTGGTGATTTATATAAGCTGTTTTTATATGACAGAGCTCCAATTGTTGAATTGGTAACAAATAACGATTTGCCAGAGGAAAGATTTGCTAATGGTAATGATCAATTTAAAGAGCGCATCGAGCAAGAGAAAGATCAAGAGCAACTTCATCTGAGATCAAAGTTTTTGAGTAAGTTTACAACATTAATGGATCTTAAGAAAAAAGGTGAAAATTACCAAGATGCAAAAGGTTTTGAGAAAATACTGGCTGCTCAAATATTGCTTGGAGAAGCTGATATTGTGAACCCAGAAAATTTTGGTGTAATAGAAAAGGAGTATGAAAATGCAAAGGGTGAAAAAGTAAAAGAAAAACTCTGGGCAAAAATTGATCATGGTAGGTCATTCTATTTAAGCTTTAGTAATGTCAAAGGTTATTTACAAAACTTTTTTACCTTTCTGATCCCATTGAGAAGCTATGGCATAAAAATAGATCTAGAAAAGCTATCAAAAGAATTAGAGGATTTTATTGACTATTATGATCAGAATAAAGAAAAATTTGAAGCTTTAATGGATAGGAAGGCAAGCACTTTAAATCATGTATTGAATCCTAATATGGAATTTAAGCTTAGGTATACTAATGGATCCAGATTTAATGTTAGGAATTTTAAGTACATGAATGGGGAATTTAAAGTCCAAAAGAAGCAAGTAAGTTTTTTTATTAAAACTCCTGATAACAATTCTCCAAGTACTAGTTTTAGTGATTACTTTAAGCAAAACTTAGAAACTCAGGTTAAAATGGCAAGAAATCTTACTGGTCCATTGAAAGATCTTGCTGAACCATGGAAAATTTTCGATAAAATTGAAAAGATTAATAGCTACATAATTAAACCTTCATTCTGTCTATTTGTTCCAACGTTAATAGCAGCTATATTCACAAGTGGAACTTTATGCACAGCTTTTACTGTAGCTGCAGCGGTAACAGGAATGTGTATGCTCGTTGGAAGGGAACGTTCAAAAAAGTGTGTCAAACCGAAAAAAAAGTAATA
>NZ_JAFEVH010000005.1:0-16941 GCF_048054155.1 Wolbachia endosymbiont of Nasonia giraulti | reverse complement strand
TCAAATACTTTATTATACCTTTATCATTTACTTTAGGAAATACTATAATTGATATAATTCAACTACAATTTCAAATTTTTAACAAAATTTTCAGGAGGCACATATGAATTTTAATATTTTTCAAAGAAAGAAAAGCAGTGAATACTCTGCTTTGCAACTAATGATGGAACCAAGTTGGAGTAGGCGCGATTATGCAAGTTTTGCTGAGGAAGGCTACATAAAAAATGTCATTGCCTTTCGAGCAATTAATATGATCGCAAGTGCTGCATCTTCGGTACCTTTTATTCTCTGCCAGCTTACTGACCAGGGAAAATCACAACTAAAAACACATCCTTTACTAAAATTACTTTATTCTCCTAATCCAATGACATCAAAATCGGAATTTATTGAAGGGATTGTGACTTATCGATTAGTTAATGGCAATTCTTATGTATTGATGATTGAGGCGCAGAACAAACCAACAGAGCTTTATCTTCTGCGCCCCGATAGAGTTGAAATTGTTCCGGGGAGAAGTAACGTTCCTTATGCCTATCGTTATACCGTAAATAACAACAGTTATGACTTTAAAGTTGATAAATTGACTGGGCGTTCAACAGTACTGCATCTTAAAACCTTTAACCCTTTGAATGATTGGTATGGACTTTCACCAATTGAGGCAGCTGCATATAGTATAGATCAGCATAACCAAGCGGGAGCTTGGAATCAGGCGATGCTGCAAAATGGAGCAAGACCAAGTGGTGCAATAGTTGTGAAATCAGAAAAGGATGGAAGCGTTGGAAACTTAAGTCAAGAGCAGTACCAACGCTTAAAAGCGCAGATAAATGATCATTACTCAGGTCCTGTCAACGCTAGAAGACCTATATTGCTTGAAGGAGGTTTAGAGTGGAAGGAAATGAGCTTATCACCGAGGGATATGGATTTTATTGAGTCAAAACATAGCTCAGCTCGTGATATTGCGCTAGCTTTTGGCGTTCCGCCGCAGTTGCTTGGCATACCAGGTGATAATACTTATAGCAATTTGGTTGAAGCACGCCTTTCCCTTTGGGAACAGACAGTCTTACCGACGCTAGAAAATATTATTTGTTACCTGAATTCTTGGCTAGTGCCCAAGTTTGGCAAAGATTTATGTTTGTCATATGATAAAGACGCGATAGAAATTCTAATGGAGAAAAGACAAAAGATGTGGAAATACGTAGAAAACGCAAGCTTCATGACGCTCAATGAAAAAAGAGAAGCTTTTGGCTTGCAACCGTTACCCGGTGGTGATAAATTGGGTTGATATTATTTTTTTGCATATTAAATTAGCTACAATGAAATTGTGGGGTAAATTATGAATGAAAGGGAACAAAGAGAATTGGATGAACTATTAATGAATTCTTCTAAAGGAGAGAATATACAGCAGATTACGGAGTTGATAGAAGCTGGAGCAAATATTAATGCAGTAACGACTGTGCAAAAGGAGACTCCTTTACATATTGCAGTTAGGTATGGTCATAAGGAAGTAGCAGAGTTGCTGCTTAATAAAGGGGCAAATGTTAATGCAGTAGAAAGGCGAAAGTGGACTCCTTTACGTACTGCAGTTAAAAGTGGCAAGGTGGAGGTAGCAGAATTGCTGCTTGATAGAGGAGCAAATGTTAATGCAGTAGATAATCTGGATATGACTCCTTTACATTTTGCACTTAAGTATAATCGGGAGGAATTAGTAAGGTTGCTGCTTGATAGAGGAGCAAATGTTAATGCAGTGGACAAGAAAGGAAGGACCCCTTTATCTATTGTAGCTAGTGATGATTACCACATAGGGTATTGCGATAAACCGATGGTAGTAAGAACTATAATTGCATATGCTGTGGTACATAGTGGTATCACAACGAAACCAGAGTGTATTGTCAAAAATATTGAATTGTCCAAATTTTGGGATGATTATCAGAATGAGATGATGAACGTCAGGCTTAGTAACAGCAATATATCATTATATCAGTTTCTGCGGGAGACTGATGAGAATAAATTAGCAGGTTATTTTTCTGGTAGAGAATATGATGAAATAAGGTGTTCTGACGCATTGGAATATATATCAGAATTTCCTGAACACGTTAATACGATAGTAAGCCAATTTGATAAGGCATCGGACAGAAGGGGTTTATTGGATAAAAGTAAAGCAGCTATAGAGAATTCTAATTTGTGGGTGTTACATCAAGTTTTTGACGAAGTAACTTATCACTTAACAGATAAAGAGTTAAAGAACATTATAGAGGCATTTCCAAGTCGGAATTTGGATAATCCAAGTGCTGAACAACTTCAAGCAGCTGCTCAAGCTCATAATTAGAGTAATGTACACAGGCCTATGCTCATTATAAAAGGAGAAAGTTTTACCATTACCCTGATGATAAGTTGAATTGATGTTTATATAGTGTAGATATTTATACTAAGCTGTAAGAAATTAGAGGTATTTTATGTATCAAGAACAAGAAAATTCAGTAAGTAATTCTCGATTTACTCTTCCTCATATGGAATTATCGTTGAGAGCCAAACAAGATACTAATCCAACAGATAATGAAGGTCTTGTCCCTTTACATTATGCTGCTTGCGGAAATCGCTTAGAGCAAGTGAAATTATTGCTTAAAAACGGAGCAAATGTTAATGCAGTGGATAATTATGGTTTTACTCCTTTACATTATGCTGCTTCCCTAAATTGTAAAGAGGAGGTGGAATTATTGCTTAAAAACGGAGCAGATATTGATGTAAGAAATCATTTCGGTGCTACTCCTTTATATTTAGCTGTTCAGGGAGGCCATGAGAATGTGGTAAAATTATTGCTTAAAAACGGAGCAAATATTAATATAGCAGATAATTCTAGCAAGACTGTTTTACATTTATCTGTTCTCAAAGGCCACACAGAGATAACAAAGTTATTGCTTGGAGATATGGAGAGTCCAAGTACAAGCTGCAGCGATATAAGCATTGAAGAGTTACAAGTAACTAGTAAGTCTTATTATTAGAGGGTAGATGAAGTTTACTATCTCCTAAATCGTATCTGTTCAGATTCATGTGAAATCAGTCCTTTTTTTCTTGTCATGAAAGTAGCTGACACTGGGATCCAGTTTGACGAAAGCGCTCTACGACGTTTTTTGTGAAAAAGCCAGTGTCAGGCACTGACCATTTGTTGCTACGTTTTTGTCTATCTTATTTTGCCACCCTGCTGAACGGATACCCTAAATAATGTAGCTAAATGAGTTAACTATTTTTCTTGCTAACTAAGGTGTTGTAAATTTGGTCTACATCAAAACTCATCTTAGGGCACCAAATAGGGCCATCTAAGTGTGCCTCGATATAAAGAGGACTATTATGATTTGGTAGTATGAAAAAGAGTCTGAATATAGAAGTTAAGGAGAACTTAGATAAGATTAAATTAGAAGAGATAGAACCTGATGCTTGATCGATACTAAACTGTGAACTAGTTGAACATACACCACTGTTAATACTTACTTTTCCATTAATATTTTCAAAAAGCGTACTGCCATTATATATATCAACGTAAGCAAGCTTGGAAATTTCAGGTTTATTCTTACTGCTTAACAACTTAGTGATGAATGAATTAAAATCCACATTTGTAAACTCTATTTTCTGTGCTTGAAAGTTTACATTTCCTGATAAGTTACTAGCCCAATCATCAAAGCTTGTTCCTTGAGTTTTGATTTCACCACTTAAGCTTATCTTGCCATTTATGTTATTAACTCCTATAACTTCCTTGGTGTCCAAATTTGCAATAGAAAATTTTATGTGAATTGAGCCTGCTTTTAGATAACCCTGAAAAAACATTTGTCCATGTTCTAGTATGTAACTTATCTGTTTGATAGTGATAGTGTTGTTTCTTATCACTGTATCCAAGTTAAAATCTTTTAAGACGTTTTGCCCAATTTTAAATTCTGTAGTTTTGATTTGCACGTTTGCATCAAAATCTCCTTTCTCATCTAAAAAATTAAGCTGCTTTGTTGACCATTGAATTTGATTTATTTCATTTCTTGAGTTTCTTTTTACCTCTAATAGTTTTGGTAATTTAAAGATATTTCCATTAAATTTATTACCTGTAAGGTTTACGTCTAATAAAGGCTTAGTGTATTTTTGATCCACTAATATTTTTACACTACCGGTAATGTCGAAATCTTCTCCGAATAACTTTATTTTATCTGCAACTAGCTTGTTCTCTTGTATTTTTAATGAAAAATCCAAATCTTCAATTTTTGTACCATTGAATATAGAATCTTTAACACTAGTTCTTATATTTACATCATATTTAAGATTTTTCAGCCATTGCACTTTGCTGAATAATGAATAATCATATTTATCTATATTAATGTTATGTATGCTAAATTTACTATCGATCATATTGTGTTTTTTTGCGTGATTTACCTTAATTGATCCTTGCCAAGATTCTTTGTTATTTAGCAATCTGATATCTGAAAGAGATAATATTCTAGGTGCTAAATATAGTTTAGAACTTGCTGTAAATTGACTTTTCTCTCTTTCTTGCATCTTGATAGAAGGTAAAATATGTGAAATGAACGACTCACCCTTTATCAATATATCACCATTAAATTCAGACAAGTTGCCATTGCTTGAAACTTTTCCTGATAAGCGAGATATATTATTGGTTCCAGGAAACTGAAGAAGAGTATCAACGTTTATTTCGCCATTAGCAAATTTTAGCGTAGCATGAAATTTGTCCAATATCCTGTTTTGATATTGAATATTTGAAGCTTCCATATTAAAATCCAAGCTCAGGTTCTTTGGCACAACCTCTCTAAAAGATTCTAAAAGACCCTTCATATCTGTTGTTTTGTGTGAGCCGTTTTTTAGGTCGACTTTACTAAAACTAATATTGATATTAGTATGATCACTTTTTCTATCATTTTGTATTATACCAGTGCCTTGCATGCTTTTGGACTCAATTTTTAAATCAGTTGCCGTAAACTCGCTTTCATTGAGATTGATATTGGATGATATCTCAATATTTTCGCTGGGAATTACATAAGAAAGGAAGCTAAGATTAATGATTTTTGCCAAGTCGCTCATAGAATCAGAATTATTATTAATCGTCAATACTAAATTGCCCTTGAGCTCTTCTTGATTTCTATTACCTTTAAATAGCAAATTTGCAAAATTTGAATCAACACTAATGTGTACATTATTTTTTGTGACATTAACCTTTCCAGAAAAATCGTAATTGTTGTCACCAATCTGTACTTCACCAAAAAACTGCTTATTTTTTTTTATAGCAACTTCCTTGATATTAATAGTATCGGCGTTAAAACTTATTTGGCTGTCCTTTATTAATATATCAACTGTATTATCATTGGCTTTCGTATTCATAATATTAAGTAAATTTTCTTTGTTGCTTTTCATGCCCAAAAATGAGATTGACTTTGGTTGCAATGAAAATGAAAACAACGATAATAGCGATGGCCTTATTTCAATTTTTTTTGCACTAATTAAATCTGATAATTTTTGCTCCTTGTTTTTGTTGTATTGTACATATACATTGTGAATAGTAAGTTTTGGAGTAATGAGCGAAACTTCAATTTTTCCTCCAACATGTACTTTAGCATCATACGTCTTCTCTAACTCTTTTACGATATATTCTCTGTAGCCACTCCAATCCTTGAAAGTTGCAGCAACGTGCATGAGAATTAATAGCAACGAGATTGATAATATGGCGTATAAAGAAAGTTTCATAATAGACCTCTCATTCCAGCATCCCTTCTCTTCTTGTCATCCCAGTGCTTGACACTGGGATCCAGGAAATTTGATTAGACATTAAGTTAATTAGCAAAAAAGTAGCTATTCTTATGTTAAAGCACAGCATTTTTACATGAGAAGCTGGTCTGATGAGCACTGGGTTCCCAGTGGAAATTGCTCTCAAACCACAACACTTATACAGTTGTGTGTGTGACACTGTGATCCAGTGTGACTTAAATAAGGTTTTCCAGATTATATGATCAACAAAATTTCTGGATCCCAGTGCCAAGCACTGGGATGACAGGAATAGGTGCTGGGATGAAAGGAATAGGTTATGGGATGAAAGGAGTGGATATTGGAATAGTAGCTGAAATGACATATAGCAATACAAAGGGTGTAATTTACACATATTTCAAATTGTTCAAATTTCCTCTAAAAATTAGGTAAAGAGTGCTAGAATAAATAATAACACTCAAAGCTATTAAAGTTACTAAATAAACAATACGAGCTAGCCCTCTATCGAAAAACAACCCTGCTGATAAGTAATTAGAGAGATAAAGAACTATTGACATAACCAATGTTGCAGTGAGAATTTTTACAATATTTAGTAATAATGCTTGGCTAAGCTTATACATCTTATTTATTGTTAAATAATTAATCAATAAAATAGAATTTATCCAAGTGGAAATGGAAGTAGCAATAGCAATTCCTATATGTTGGTATTTGTTCATTAATAGGAGATTTAGTATTACGTTAATTCCAAGGCACGTTAATGAGAACATAGTTGGTATTTTTAGCTTTCCCCTAGCAAAGAATGTGGGTAGCAATACTTTATTTATAATAAATGCGGGTAAAGAAAGAGAAAATGCTACTAATGTAGGAACAGTTTGCTGCACTGCATAATAATCAAATCGGCCGTAAGAAAAAAGCGTAAGTAAAATTATGTCAGGAATAATGATAAAAGCAGCAGTTATTGGCATAATTAATATTAACCCTATATTAAGGGCCTTGTTCTGTATTTTGACTATATTCTCAGTATCATTTATTCGTTTTGAAATCAGGGGAAGAAGTACTGTACCAATTGCAGTGCCAATTACTCCTTGCGGTAGTTGATTTAGTCTATCGGCATAATATATATAAGAAACTGCATTTGGTATAAAACTCGCCATGATTGTGTCAATCCATACACTTATTTGTATTACACAATTGTTGATAATTGCAGGTATTACACGCTTGAAAAACAACTTCACTTCGTTACTTAATTCTAAACTAAAAGAAAAGAAAGCCTTTAATTTGTATGCACTAAATATTATTAAAAGTAGCTGCAAAATCCCTCCAATCAGGACGGCTATAGAAAGGTTATGAGCCGGTGTTTCAATGTAAGGTAAAAACAAACTGATGATTAAACAGAGGTTCAAAATGATTGGTGAAATAGCTGTTGAAGCAAAATGCTGTTTTACTTGCAACATTCCACCAATAAGTGATGCGATTGACACGAAGATTATGTAGGGCATCATAATTTTCGACAAAGTTACAGTAAAGGTAAATTTATTTTGGTCAAATCCAGGAGTGAAGATTTTGATCATGTAAGGGAAGAAGGTTTGTGTGATAAGGCAAAAAATTACTAGAATAATAAACGTAATGGATATTACACTACTTGCGAAATTAAATGCCTTTTTATTATCATATGACTCTGCAGAGTATAATGGTATGAATGAGGTAGTAAATGCCCCCTCTGCAAAAAACGATCGAAATAAATTAGCAAAGCGAAACGAGGAAAAGAATATATCTGCAAGAGAGGTTGCACCAATAACCGTAGCAATCAATACATCTCTTATTAGCCCTGAGATTCTTGAAATAGCTGTAAAAAAACTAAATGTGAAAATACTTTTAAACATATCACGGTGTCAATACGATTGAGTATAATGATAAAAGCATGAATGAAAATATTTAAAACCCTCTGCAAAAGGAGGTAGCTTAAATAATTAATTGACTATTTGTGCTCGTATGTTAAAAATTTTATATCTTGGCGGGCGTAGCTCAGTTGGTAGAGCGTCAGTTTGTGGTACTGAATGTTGCCAGTTCAATCCTGGTCGCTCGCCCCACTGAAAATTTTCACTTTACATAAATATAAACATTAGATATTTTTGCACGGCCGTTAGCATTCCTTGTTGCTCTAGTATTTAGATGGCGGAGGGGAAGTTTGCGATTTAGAGTAAAAATGATGCCTATTAATTAGTGAGAGGAATTGTATGTATATTTGTTTGTTAGCTTATAGTATAGTGTCAGCACTAGGAATATTAGCTTGGTGGTTGAGTTTTGACACTTCATCACCTTTAGCCATAGGTGCAATTGCTGGTTCTATGGCTCTAGCATTGATTGCGGTTTTGCACGTAGGATGTTTGCTATATAAGTTTTGCAAAAGAGATCCTATTGAGGAAGATCATGGAAAAATAGCAATTTTTTTGGGTATGGCTATACCTATAAGTACTATGATTGGGGCAGTGCTTAATGCAAGTGTGATTGCTGTTCTTCCTAATCCAGTAGTAACAGTGATTATCTTAGTAAGTGCAATAACAGGGCTAATAGCAACAATTATGGGGGTTTATGTAGCCACATCTTTAGTGCATTGTGCAGATGAAGCAGCAATTACATTTGCAGCAAGTGCAACTTCGATTACAGATTCTACATTTGTTAGAATATCTCAGGAAGAAGAAGTGGATGAGTGTATTACCTCTCCTACAGTTGAAAAAGTTTCTTCTGTAAAAGAGACGATAATTTGAGCTAAGTTAGTGTGTAACACTGGAATCTGTAAAATTTGACATCAATCACTGATAGTTGGAATATTATAGAGTAGGAATTACTCAAGAAGATGCATAAGTACGACGTAGTGGTAGTAGGTGGCGGTCATGCCGGGTGTGAAGCAGCTACAGCTGCAGCACGCCTTGGTGCAAGCACGCTACTTATAACTCACAAAATTTCAACTATAGGAGAGATGTCTTGTAATCCAGCAATTGGAGGAGTTGCAAAGGGTGTTGTAGTTAGAGAAGTAGACGCCCTTGATGGAATAATGGGGAGAGCTATCGACCGAGCAAGCATACACTCGGTCGTTTTAAATGGCAGCAGAGGCGCAGCAGTATGGGGCCCACGTGCACAAGCAGACCGAAAATTATACAAAAAAGCAATACAGGAAATTATTCTAAATTATAACAACTTGACAGTAAAAGAAGAGTCAGTTGACGATTTTCTTATCGAAAGTGATAGCAATGGAGAATCTTATATAAAAGCTGTAATAACAGACTCAGGTGAACGTATACTGACAAGCAGAGTTGTTTTGACTACAGGGACTTTTTTACGTGGTGTGATTCATATAGGAGAGCAAACAACTCCTTCTGGAAGAATGGGAGATAAACCTGCAATAGAGCTTGCAAACACGCTAAAGAAGTATGATTTTAAACTGGGCAGGTTACGTACCGGAACTCCACCGAGGCTTGATCGTGGCACTATAAACTGGTCGGTATTACAAGAACAAGTGGGTGACAATCCACCTACACCATTTTCTTATCTTACAGAGAAAATTAACCAGCCTCAGGTTTCATGTTTTATTACTCATACTAATGAACATACACACAGAGTAATTCGAGAGAATCTTCACAGATCAGCTTCTTCATATTTAGATAACGTTATTGCACCAAGATACTGCCCATCAATTGAAACTAAAGTTAAAAAATTTGCAGAAAAAAATAATCACCAAATATTTCTAGAACCAGAAGGGATTGATGATAACACTATATATCCAAATGGAATTTCAAATTCATTGCCCATCGAAGTGCAGTATGAAATGATAAAGAGTATAAAAGGGCTTGAAAATGCAGAAATATTAAGACCTGGATATGCAGTTGAATACGATTATATCGATCCACGAGAGCTATTTCATACTCTCGAAACTAAGAAAATTAAAGGACTATATTTTGCTGGTCAAATTAATGGTACCACTGGATATGAAGAAGCAGCCGGGCAGGGAATTATTGCCGGAATCAATGCAGCACTCTCTTTATCTCAAAAAAGTTTTGTTCTTCATCGTACAGACTCATATATCGGTGTAATGATAGACGACTTGGTCACTAAGGGAGTTGCTGAGCCTTACAGATTATTCACCTCACGCGCAGAGTACAGGCTGGCGATTAGGTCAGATAATGCAGATAGAAGGTTGACACAAAAAGGTTATGACATTTCCCTTGTATCGCATGAGAGATACTCTGTTTTGCAGGGTAAACTTAAATCCATTAAGCAACTTGAGGAGAAATTAGAGAGCCTAACAATTACTCCTGAGCAGCTCAGGTCCTATGGCATTAAAATATCTTATGATGGAATAAGAAAAACAGCATTAGATTTGCTCGGTTATCAAAATATTGACTGGAATAAATTACGAGAAATATGGCAAGAGTTAAACATGGGTTCCAGTGTCAGCTACTTGCATAACGCCAAAGCACCTCTTCCTGTCATCCAAGTAGCTGACACTGGGATCCAGTACTTGAATGATGATGGAATGGATGCAGTTGACACTGAAAAAAATGTAGATTCCAGCGTCATGTGCTGGAATAACACTATAACTGATAGCATAGCCAAGAATGAAATATATGAAGCAGTTGCAATTGAAGCAAAATACAAGCCTTATTTAGTAAGACAAGAAGCAGATATGAAGTTTCTACAAGAGGAAGTTAATACTCAAATTCCAACTAATTTCAACTACTCACAGATTAAAGGCTTGTCAACTGAAGTGATAGAGAAGTTGCAATCAATAAAACCAGCAACAATTGGCATTGCAAAGCAAATACAGGGCATCACTCCAGCAGCAATAGTTAGCATATTAGTGTACCTTAGGAATAAGAAAACGAAAATAGCTGCTAATTCTGCGTAAGGTATTCCATGTCAAAAATCGAAGAATTTCGCTCTTTTATGCACGAAATAAATGTTGATGCATTTATGTTGCATACTAAAGACGAGTATTTAAATGAATATTCAAAAGAGTTAGCAGAGTTATGTGGCTTCACGGGAACAAATGGGCTACTTATCGTTACAAAGAGTAATAAGTGCCCATTTTTTACAGATGGACGCTATATCACACAAGCTCGCAGTCAGCTCGATCAGGGCAGTTTTCGAGTATATAATATACAAGAAGAGGATCCACACAAATGGGTAAAAGCAAACTTAACATTGACTACCTCACTGGGTTACTATCCGCAATATTTTACTATGAAGGACATAAGAAAATATGAAGGCATTTGTAAACTAGTACCATACTTAATTGAAAAAGATAGTAGTCATAAAGCACAAACAATAGTCTCACATGTATCTGGTGAGAGTGGTAAGGATAAATGTGAAAGAGTAGCTAAAAACATAGAGGCTGAAGCAGTGCTTCTGACTGATCCAAATTCAATTTCGTGGTTATTAAATTTAAGAAATGAAAGTGCTGAATATACTCCTTGTATATTGGGTCGTGCTATATTGTATAAAAATGCCAATGTTGATTTATTTATTCAAGATAAAGAACATTCAACTATAAAAGCAAATTTTGATAACCATATAAATGTTTTTGATATTAGTGAGCTAGAAAATTCACTACATAAGTTAAATTTGGTGGTGATAGATCCAAGCATGACTCCAATGAGCATTATGAATGCAATAGATCCCTTGTATAACCATTATTTAAATGAAAAATCAGCTTCGGTGTCATTCCAGTGCTTGACCAGAAATAAAAAAGCATGGATCCCAGTGTCAAGCACTGGGATGACAATAAGTAATGAAAGAGGTCTAATAGAAAATAAGCAGATAATTGAGAAGGAGGATCCTTGTTTGATTCACAAAGCGGTAAAAAATCAAACTGAAATAACTGGAGCTATAAGTGTGCACATCAAAGATGGAGTAGCAGTTACAAATTTTCTATATTGGCTTGAAAACAATATTGACAGTGAAATTACTGAGCTTGAAGCTGAAGAAAAAGTTTTAGAATACAGAAAAGGGCAGAATTTGTTTAAGCAATCGAGTTTTCCAACAATTTCAGCATTCAACGAGAATGGAGCAATCATTCATTATCGTGCAAGCAATAAGACAAATAAAGCTATTAAAAAAGATGGACTATATTTGATCGATTCTGGTGGTCAGTACCTTGATGGTACAACCGATATTACAAGAACTATAGCAGTTGGCAATCCAACTAATGAGCAAAGGGCTCATTACACAATAGTACTAAAAGCTCACATTTCGATAGCAAGTGCAGTCTTTCTCCCTGGCACCACTGGTGGGGAATTGGACATATTAGCGCGTATACATTTATGGAAATTTGGAATGGATTACATGCACGGTACAGGACATGGAGTAGGAAGTTACCTTTCAGTACACGAAGGACCGCAAGCAATATCAAGAGGAAATAAAGTGGAACTCATTCCAGGCATGATACTTTCTAACGAGCCTGGTTATTATATTCCAGGAAAGTATGGAATAAGAATTGAGAATCTGATGTATATTGAAAGGCGAGAAAACGTCTTTTTAAGCTTTAAACAATTGACCTCTGTTCCTTATGATAAAAAGCTAATAGATATACAAATGCTTACTGAAGATGAAGTTAAATGGATAAATAGCTATCACCAATTTGTTTATAAAAATATAGAAAATGGCATAAAAGATAAGGAATGGTTAAAGAGAGTATGTGAACCTTTAAAATAGTTAATTTGTCATTTAATCAAGTATTAATATAGTTGTTCTTGTATTGTTTTTAATTAAAAACAATATATAATATTAGTTTCAAATAGGTGTAATTATGACAGATAAAATGCAAGATGATGAATTTATGAAGCAGTACATGGATACTTGCAAAGAGCAAATAGAAAAGTTGGCAAGCGACCCTAATTTGCTTCAACAGACCTTAAAGCCATTCATGCAAATGTCTCAGCAACTTATGGCTGGTGGTATGCTAGAAGGAAATATGCCTAGCATGATACCTGATATGGGTGGTATGGATATCAACAAGATGATTGCTCAGATGAAGGAAATGTATGATTACATAAAGAGTAATCACAAAGAGCTCATGGGAAAAGATGCTTCACAAATTCAAGAGCTTGATGATTCCAGCAGAAGATTGAGAGGCTTGGTCAAGAAATTGATAGAGAAAGTTGAAGCTAAGTAGTATTTATTCATATCAAAGAGCTATAGCAGTAGTGAGGTTGCTCTCATTCCAATTTTAAATAAAAGGCATAAGTATTAAAAGAAAAAGTCTACAAAATGCTTTCATTCCTTAATAGGGATTAAGATGGTTTCGAAGTTTATTCAGGGGGCTAGTAAATGGTGTATAATTTTAACAATAAAGCAATACTTGATGCTTTGTTAGAATATTATGGTATAAATAGAGAAATTGAAGAAAGTGACAAATCTAATACTGTAAAAAATTTATTGAATCGTTTCACAAAAGAGAATCTTAATTATTTCACACATGTAGCTCCTTGGCTAAAAAATCTTGTACCAAAATTAGAAGGTGATACTCAAGAATTGAGACAACCTTCTACGTTACAAGCATTATCAATTGCACGAATAGTTAAAAGTCGTACTGAGCTACTTTTTAAATTATTTTCATCTGCCAAAAATGGTGATTTAGAGGCAGTGAAATACCTGGTAGAAAGAGCAGAAGTAGATGTTAATGCACAAGATATGTTTGAATTCACTTCTCTAATGTTTGCTGCTGCAAGTGGTCATTTGGATGTAGTAAAGTATCTAGTAAAAGAAGCAAAAGTAGATGTTAATGCAGGAAATGAATTTGGAAACACTCCTCTAATATTTGCTGCTGAAGATGGTCATTTGGATGTAGTAAAGTATCTAGTAAAAGAAGGAAATACAGATGTTAATACGCAAGATAGAAAAGGAAACACTCCTCTAATGCTAGCTGCTCAGAGAGGTGATTTAGGTATAGTGAAGTGCCTGGTAGAAGCAAAAGCAGATGCTAACACAAAAAACTACTATGGAGCAACTGCTCTAACACGTACTACTCAAGATGTAAGAAAGTACTTGAAAAATCATGTACGAAAAATTAATGAAATAGAACTTCGGAAGGAGCGTGTCTGCATTAGCGTTTGTGGTGCAGTAGGTTTTATTACAGGTTTTGCGGTAGCATATAATACACAAGCAGCTATTGCAACGTGTGCAACATCAGCTGTTACTGGTTTATTATTGGGTGCAGTAGTTGGTTATTTAGCTATAAAAGTAAAAAGAGAAAAACGTGAAGATCCAGATATAGCTGTAGTTACTGCACTTAAAAATATCCTTACTATTCAATGGAGTACCTGGCCGACAGTATGCTAAGGACGAGAAGCTCGGATTTAAATAACAATAAAAAAGTATTTGAAAAGATATAGCTCTTTTGAGATACTGCTTTGTTTTTAAATAGGATTTTTATCTTTAAAATAGTATTTTACCTTTTTGGGTGATGTGGAAATTCTTGAATTTTATAGAATTTTGTTTAATATTGATGCATGAGTCAGTTTTACAAAAAAACATAAACACAAAAGAGATGATTGAACTACAAAGCCAAGAAATTTGCCCAAATGGAAATAAGAAAAATTTGATTATTTTTTTTCATGGTTGGGGCTCAAGTGGCGATAATTTCGTGCATCTTGCTAAAGTTATGAGCAAGTTTTTACCTGATTCATATTTAGTAGTTCCCAATGCTCCATTTGAAAGAGAAATAGGTGATGGTTATCAGTGGTTTAGTTTAGAGGATCGTAGTGAGGAAGCACTATATAATGGGGTGAAAAATGCTGCATCAATTGTAAATCATTTTATTGGTACAAAATTAAAGGAGCTTAATTTAAAAGATACTCAGCTTTCTTTAGTTGGATTTTCTCAAGGGGCAATGCTTGCAATGCATGTAGCTCTTACCCGGCTTCAGTCTTGTGCATCGGTTGTTGCATATTCTGGTAGGTTTCTTTCACCTTCAAAAATTGCACCGGAGATCAAATCAAAACCCAGCATATGTGTTATTCATGGTGACGCTGATGATGTGGTACCTTTTTCTTCCCTTGATTTAGCGGTTAAAGCTCTGAAAGAAAATGGAGTAAACGCTCAAGGATACCCAATTCATGGATTAGGCCATATTATTAATGAAGAAGGAATAAGGTTAGGGGTTGAGTTTATCAAGAAGAATTTTGGAAATTAATTTCCATGCACTTGTTTTGCTTTGGTTACGGATATGTAGCTAAATTTCTATCGAAAAAATTGCTAAACTTAGGCTGGAAAGTTAACGGTACATCAAGAAATAAAGATATACAACTTTTTGATTATGACAAGGTTGATCAAGATCTGCTTAAAAGCGTAACGCATGTTTTAGTTTCTATTCCTCCAGACGGCGATGATGTTATGGAGAGATACAGTCATTGTCTGGAGAATATTAAATGGCTTGGTTATCTGTCTGCAACTAATGTTTATGGTGACCACTGTGGTAATTGGGTGAATGAGGAATCTGAAACAAAGCCTATAGAAATAAGAGGAGAAAAGCGCCTTGAGTCTGAAAAGAAGTGGCTAAGTAGCAAATTGCCTGTACATATTTTTCGTTTGGCTGGGATATATGGTCCTGGTAGAAATGCGCTAATTGACCTGCAGCTTGGCAAAGCAAGAAATGTAAAAAAAATTTTTTCTCGTGTTCATGTTGAAGATATATCGAATATTTTATTTTCTTCCATGCAAAATATAAAGCCTTATGAGATATACAATTGTGCAGATGATTTACCTGCTACGCAATCTGAAGTAGTCACGTATGCAGCCGAGCTTCTCAATATTAGCCCTCCAGAGCCAGTTGAGATTTCTTCCGTACCAAATTACGCACGGGGTTTTTATTTAGGGTCAAAAAAAGTAAGCAATACTAAAATTAAAAAAGATCTTGGTGTCTCTCTAGTTTATCCTGATTACAAGGTAGGTTTAAAGAGTTTGTATATATTAGAATAGAGAAAATAGATTGCCAGATGCAAAAATTTTTCTTGAATGTTCCTTGTTTTGATGTAGTACCACTAGGCATACTATTATATAGAGGTAAATATGTTCAGCACTCAATCGCTTCCGGTTGAAAATATTCTATTAAATCAAGCCGCTTATAACGGTAACATAAATGAAGTTAGGTTATTACTTAATGTAAAAACTGATATCAATATCAAGGATAAAAAAGGATTTACAGCCTTGCATTT
The DNA here is from genome assembly GCF_048054155.1 of Wolbachia endosymbiont of Nasonia giraulti. Lineage (NCBI taxonomy): Bacteria > Pseudomonadati > Pseudomonadota > Alphaproteobacteria > Rickettsiales > Anaplasmataceae > Wolbachia > Wolbachia endosymbiont of Nasonia giraulti. Next base: position 982 of record NZ_JAFEVH010000005.1, on the reverse strand, counting down.
TGCTGTTTATTCAGGACATTTAGACGTAGTAAAGTTACTAATCAGTAAAGAAGCTAATATTCATGCAAGAACTACTAAAGGCAGTACAGTTTTACACTTTGCTGTTGTAGCTAAAAGCAAAGCTATAGTAGAGGAGTTAATTAAAGCGGGAGCTGATCCCAATATAAAAGACTGTACTGATGGTAAGACACCTTTACATATTGCTGCTCAAAATGGACTTGTAGAAGTTGTAAAGGTGTTACTTAATACTCAAGAAATTAAGATTGATGCTAAAGACAATGAATTTGGTATAACAGCTCTGTACTTAGCCTCTCAGAACGGACATACTGAAATAGTTGAACTATTAATTAGCACAAAAAATGCTGATGTTAACATAGTAGATAAAAAAAATAATGTCACACCCTTGTATCTAGCTGCTCAGAATGGGCATGCAGCAGTAGTTAAGTTGCTTCTTGATAATGGTGCTAAAGTCAATGGCTGTGATACCAGTATGAATCCTTTGTGTGTAGCTATTAATAATGGCCATGACGAGGTAGCTCAATTATTACTTAGTGTAGGAGGGGTGGATGTCAATATTGGCAATCAGCTTGGCAATACACCTCTACATATAGCAGCTATGAAAGGTAATGAAAAAATGGCAAGATTACTGCTAGAAAAAGGTGCTGATCCTAATATTAAAAACCTTTCAGGAGATACTTCCTTACAAGCTGCTGAATACGTAAGAAACATTAGCTGGCATGATAATCCTCCAAATGTACAAGGAGGATTCTTCGTGTTAGTTGGCTCGAATGGAATATATTCATTTCAGCAATTTTATGAGCAAAAAAAAATTATGGAGCTTTTGGTACAACATATAAAGGATAGCAGACCTAGCTCATCAGTAGATGAAATTGACGTATCTGTTCAGCAGAGTAGCAAAATAAGATAGATGAGAAAACTATAGTATTTTCTAAAATGGATGATAAAGTTCCATTATGGTATT
>NZ_JAFEVH010000004.1:0-52102 GCF_048054155.1 Wolbachia endosymbiont of Nasonia giraulti | reverse complement strand
TTATTACTTTTTTTTCGGTTTGACACACTTTTTTGAACGTTCCCGATTTCACCGAATTGTCCCAATTATAGAATCTGAGCGGGTTTTTCTCCCTAACCAAGGAGTATGGCTTAGCAACTTTGAGTATGAGATTTTAATGTTTCCAGAAACCCGTCACGACGATCAAGTAGACAGTACCGTGCAATATCTTCAGTGGGTGAGAAACAATATTGCTAGAGTGGTAGCTATACGTTCATTGTAGCTTGAAAAGGTTCCTCGGAATTGTGTATAATTTTTTTAACTGAGCTTATTTAACTTATCCATTTTCTAAATGATATTTTAGGGTTTATTGAAATAAATACTACGCAAAAATTCTATCTCTGGGTGCTTAGATGAATATCTTTATATTAGACGAAAATCCTGTAACTGCAGCACAAATGTTATGCGATAAGCACATAGTAAAAATGCCGCTAGAAACTGCTCAATTGCTTAGCAGTGTTTTTTCAATAGCATTAAAAGAGCCAAATCCTTTAGTTAGCATTACAAACCAGAATATAGAAGTTCCATATAAACTTACTCACAAAAACCATCCTTGTTCTTTATGGGCTAGACAATCAAAAGGAAACTTTGATTGGTTAATAAAACATGGAAAAGAATTGTGTATAGAATATAGCTTGCGATACAAAAGAACGCATAAATCCGAAGAAGTTATAGATTGGTGCAATAATAACAAGGATTTGCTAATATTTCGATCAGCTGATATACAAGCTTTTACACAAGCGTTACCTGATCGATATAAATGTAGTAACCCAATAGAAGCCTATAGAGAATATTACCTAAAAGAAAAGATGAGATTTGCTAAGTGGGAAAAAGGTAGAGAAGCACCAGATTGGTTGCTAGACAAAATGCTATAGATTATAAAATTATCCAAATCGGTCATAAAAAAGGTAAATTGAAGCTACAAAAGCAATGCTGGCTGATAATGTTGATATTTATCAAGTTTATTGATCTTCCTAGTGAGATTAAAGAATTTAGTGAACTGTTATTTCCAATACATAATGGGCTACTTGCACTATAGAATGTCATGTACACATCTGTACTAACAAGTAGAGGTAAATCTAAGTCAGTTTAGATATAACACTTACTTTAAAAAACTTTATTTTACGCTGATATTCTAGCGCTTTTCTGTGGTATTTTGTTGGGGTATAATTTGCAAAACTATCTTCCTTATAAGTTAAAGAGTTACACTGCTTTATATGTAACTCTATCCACTCTGCATAATCCTGATGATCAGTTGCAATAAATATTTCCCCTGTGACAAGTATTTTTTTTGCTAATAAATTTAAAAATTCCGTATTAATTAACCGTCTTTTGTTGTGACTTCTTTTCGGCCATGGATCTGGAAAGAGAATAAAGAATTTTTCAACACTGTGGTCAGGAAAATTGACAATTAATTCTCTTGCATCTTCTGTCCATATTAAAATATTTTTTATGCTGTGTGCTTCTATGCTTTTTAGCAAGGAAGAGACCCCCTTTAAATAAGGCTCACATCCTATAAATAATAGATCAGATTCATTGAATGCCTGATGGAGCATATTTTCACCATTACCGAAACCTATTTCTACCCGTATTCTTTTTTGTAAGTCTACGATCTTTTTTATAGATTCCTTGCTGTTTTTAATAGAATACTTCTCCAAAACATTCAACTTCAACCTAGATCTTCTGGAAAATGACCTAATCCAATTATTATTCCTAGATAGCATATCTTACATAACTTAATCTTTTATAGCTTAAACAATTCTCGAAATGAATTAATGAGAATTTACTTGTCACTAATTATTAATATTATATAATATATGAGTTCTAATGAAGTTAAAATTAAAAGGTATGGAAAGTACAGTTGCTATCAAGAGACTATTATCAAATAGGTTCATAGAGGAGATATTTCAAGATCAATTTGATAATCAAGATAATGACTTTTGTGAAGATTCTTTTGCTAACAAAATCAAAGAAGGAGATGTGGTAGAAGGTATAATCACAAGAAGAAATTCTAATGACATTGTGGTTGATGTTGGTTTAAAGTCAGATGGAAGAATTCTGATTAAGGAGCTCAGTTGTAATGATGATATCACTGTTGGCTCGAAAATTAGAGTTTATGTTGAAAGAATTGAAGATTACCATGGTAATGTTGTTCTTAGTCGTGAGAAAGCAATCAGAGACGAAAAATGGAATAAATTGGAAGAAAGCGCAGTTACAAAAGATGAAGTAACAGGAATCATTAAACGCTCAATTAAATGCGGTTTTATTGTTGATCTTGGTGATGGAATAAGTGCGTTTTTACCGCTGAGTCATGTGGATTTGAAGCAAATAAAAGATGCTAATCACCTTATTGAAACTGAACAAAAATTCATCGTGCTTAAAATGGATAAGAAGCAGGGGAATATTGTAGTATCAAGAAAGCTGGTATTAGAGGAATTGCATGCTGGTGAAAAAATTAAGTTTTTAGAATCTTTAAATGAAGGTGATGTAGTAGAAGGCAAAATAAAAAGCATCACTAACTACGGTGCATTTGTTGGCATTCATGAATCAGATACAGTGGGAGTTATAGATGGGCTGCTACATATTACAGATATCTCTTGGAGTAATGTAAGTCATCCATCTGCAATTTTTTCTTGTGGTCAGCATATAAAAACTAAAATTATAAAAATAGATAGAGAAAATGGAAAAATCTCCCTGGGTGTAAAACAGTTAGGAGCCAATCCTTGGCAAGATCTAGAGTCAAAATGTCCAATTAACAGCGTACACAAAGGATGTGTAACGGGTATAAAAGATTGTGGATTCATTGTTGAGATTAAACCTGGGATTGCGGGTTTGGTACACTCATCAGAAATAACTTGGAGCAAGAGTAATTTACCAATTAGTAGTTTTGTAACAATAGGACAAGAAGTGGATGTAAAAATTCTCGGTATTGACATTATTAAAAATAAGATGAGTTTAAGCACAAAAAGGTGCGTAGAGAATCCTTGGCAAGTATTTATTGATAAATATCCCCTTGGTTCTATTGTTTCTGGTAAAGTTAAAAGCAACAATGGTTCACAAATATCTGTGACTTTTGATGATTCTGAGATATCTGAGGATGTAGAAGGAACAATTTATATGCAAAATCTAAGTTGGTCCAAAAACAATTCAGATGAAATAAAAAAGTATAATGTAGGTGATGAAATAGAAGCAAAAGTGATAAGGGCTAACGTAGATCGAACAAGAATTTATCTTGGAGTAAAGCAAATAGAGTATGATCCTCTTGAAGAACTGATAGAGAAAGTTAAAGTAGGGGATAAAATGCAGGTTACTGTAAATAAGAGAGAGGAAAATGGTCTAATCGTTGAAATTGAGAACAATGTAACCCTTTTAGTAGATCAAGAGCATTTACCAGAAAATAAAAAGTTTTCTATATCAGAAAAAATACAAGTGGAAGTAGTAGGTGTTGAAAAATATAATATCATATTATCTGCCAAATAACTTCTTGTGCTTCATATAAATGGCAACGAAATCTGATATAACAGCAAGAGTGGCAAAAAAACACCTTTTGTTAGATAAGGTCATTATAGCAGCCATAGTTGATATTTTTTTTCAAGTGTTTTCAAACACGTTGAAATATCATAATAGAGTTGAAATCAGGGGGTTTGGTTCTTTTTCAATTAGAAGCTATAACTTGAAAGAAGCAAGTAATTTGACGTCACAGAAGGTTGCAAAACATCAATACTTTAAAACTTATTTTCGTAGCAGTAAAAAGTTATCCCTCTTGATAAATGAATGAAAATCTATATTGTAGATTTGAAAGTTGTACAATATAGCATCATATGCAAGTAGTAGAAATAGTTATACACAATAACACATATAAAATATCTTGCGAAAGTAAAAAGAAGGACCATTTATTACAACTTGCTAATAGCTTCAACAAGCTAGTTAGCTCCATATCTCAAAGAACTGGAGGTAAGGGCTCAGATGCATTAAATTTCTTACTTGCAGCATTGACTCTCGAAGACAAAATTTTAGAATTAACAAAGCGATTAGACGAAATAAATCAAGAATGCAAAAAGTATAGGGAGGAAAAAAGAGTAGAATATGCTGAAGTATTAGATAGGGTAAACAAGATTATTGGGTGCATAAGTGATTAAAGCAAGCAATCAAATCGACTACCTCACTACTCAAATCAGGGGGGAGAAGTTTCTTACGAGTTATGTAACAATATAATTCGCAATCATCAAGATCAACTATTTTTTCGTATTCAATTAGTTCACTTAAGGAAAATTTATCAAGATATTTCAATGCAAAATGCCCTAAAAGTATATCAGTTTCTTTACAACCCCTATGCCAACTCCTATACATCAGTTTTCTTCTTAATAAGGAGATATCTATCATTGTCATTAAACTTTTTTTTAATTTAAAGACTAAACTAAATACTTGTCAAGCAAGGCGCATTTTAATATACTCAACGTTTGATTAAGATTTAAAACATAGGTGGAATTAATTTCTCATCAACTTAGCGCTGGAATATATTATTTTTTATCGTTTTCTTTAATAATTTCTATCATAGTATTCGTGCATGAATGTGGGCATTATATTGTCGCTAAAGCATGCAAGGTTAAAGTTGAATCTTTTTCTATAGGCTTTGGTCCTGAAATTTTTGGTTTTAACGACAAGTCTGGAACTAGATGGAAATTAAGTGCCTTTCCATTGGGTGGCTACGTTAAAATGTTAGGGGATACTAATGCAGCAAGCGTTCCTGTTGATCAACAAAAATTAACTGAAGAAGAAAAATTATACTCATTCCATACAAAACCTCGATATCAAAAAGCAGCAATAGTTTTTGCAGGGCCTTTTGCAAACATGATATTTACCGTTATAGCTTTCACAATATTTTTCAGCGTGGCAGGTTATTATCGTACTCCACCAGTAATTGGTAATGTAATTGAAGAAAGTGCAGCAAAGCAAGCTGGCCTATTACCAGGTGACACTATTACACAGATCAATGAGTACAAAATAAAATACTTTGAAGATATTTCACGCGTGATAATGTCCAACCCTGAAACAAGAATAGAAATTAAGTATAGCAGAAATAACGAAGAGTACAGAACTATTCTAACTCCGTTTATAGTTGAGGATAGAGATGTCTTTGGTAACATAATAGAAAGAAAAACTATAGGAATTACCTCAATTAATATGATAGGGTTAAAACAGTCATCTTTTCTTGGAGCTGCTAGCCTATCAGTGAATGAAACCTACCACACTATGTGTTTAACAATCAAAGCACTCTTTCAAATTGTTGTTGGTAAAAGGAGTATAAATGAAATAGGTGGGCCAATAAAAATTGCAAAATATTCAGGGCAATCAGCTAAAAAGGGACTTATTATGGTTCTATATTTTATGGCAATTATTTCAGCTAATTTAGCTGCAATTAACTTGCTGCCAATACCACTACTAGATGGTGGGCATTTATTTCATTATATTATAGAAGCAGTTATACGTAGAGATTTGAGTTTGAAATATCAAAAATATGCAGTCACTTTTGGTGCTACCATACTGTTTTTGTTGATGGCAGTTGCAATCACAAATGATATTAGGCATCTTTTTTAAGATACATATGAAAAAGTTATTTCACATACTAATAATATTTATTTCTTTTCCCACTCTACTTGTTGCTCTAGAAAATAAAGAAAAAGTACAGATAAAAAATATTAAGTATATTGGCAATGAGCGAGTAAGTGATCAAACAATAAGGTTTTATACAAAATTAGAACCAGGTAGTCATATAAATGATGATGATGTAGATTCAGTTATAAAAGATTTATACAAAACAAAGTTATTTGCTAGTATTAACGCCTATATCGATGATGAAAAAAACTTAGTAGTAAAAATTCATGAGAATCCATTGATTAACAAAGTAATATTGAAAGGCAATAAGTTATTTAACAGTAAAGAGTTGCTAAATAACGTTATCCAGTCAAAATCACTAACTATTTTCACTGAAACAAAATTACAAAACGATTTAATAAATATAGCTACTCTTTATAGGAACAGTGGTAAAATTGGTGTTAAAATTGCATATGAGCTAGATAAGCTTGGTAGCAATAGGATAAACCTAATTTTTAAGATAAAAGAAGGAAGAACGTCTAAAATTAAGGGTTTACGATTCATAGGTAATAAAAACTTTTCAGCAAATGAGCTAGAGCAAGTTATCAAAAGGCATAGCAATGATATATTTAGTAAGTTATTTAGAGCCATTTTTAAAAGAGGAACTCATTATTCACCTCAATATCTACTGATTAACACAGAACTGCTTGATCGCTTCTATTCATCTAAGGGATATATTCAAAATAATATCCAACCAATTGTTGAGGTTGATAATAACAACCAAATAGAGTTAACTTTTTTGATTGATGAAAAGCAGCAATACTTATTTGGAAATAATGAAGTTGATATTGAAACTGAGATTCAGGATTTAAGTTTAAGGGAAGAAATATTAGAATTTATCAAAGAGGAAAATAATCAAATATTTAATAGAGTTAAAATTAACAATACAGCAGAAAAAATAAGTAAACATTTAAACGAAAAAGGATATATATTTGCAAAAGTTAATCCAGAATATACACAACATAACAATGTTGTGGATGTAACTTACAAAGTGCTACCAGGTAAAAAGATTTATATAAACCAAATTACCATTGATGGCAATGACCGCACTTTAGATAAAGTAATTAGAAGAAAACTTAGCATGGCAGAAGGCGACGCATATAACACATCTGAGATTCAAAAATCACGTAGAAAACTTATATATAGCGATTTTTTTGAAACAGTAAAAATAAATAGTTATATAGTGGATGAAAATGCAGTAAATCTTGATTTAAATGTCAAAGAAAAAAGAACTGCCTCGTTATCTTTAACAGGTGGCATGTCTCTTCCTGGTGGAGTATTTGTTAAAACCGATTTCACAGATCGTAATTTATTTGGTAGTGGTAAAGAGGTATCTTTTGCTCTTGAAAAGAGTCAATATGTTCTTTCTACTAGTATAGACGCTGTTGAAAATAATTTTAACGACTCTGATACTTCACTAGGCATGAGTATTTTTTATGAAAAACAAGACAAACCAAACACTACTTTCGATACCTGCAACTGGGGAGGAATAGCAAAAGTATCATATAAAATCTCAGAAAATCTAACCAATTCCTTTCAATATTCTTATAAGTATAATCGCATACACATGGACAATAAGGGTGGAAAAGATGAGGATATCTCTGAGATAATAAGAGATCAAGAAGGTGAGTATCAGGTTTCATCAGTGGGATACACGTTAGCGTACAATAAACTGGATAACCTCTATACTCCTAAAGAGGGATATTTATTGCGCTTAAATCAAGATATTTCAGGATTGGGAGGAAATGTAAATTTCCTAAAATCTGAGTTTTTGTCTTTTTATACACGCCCTATACTAAGCAAAATTGATGATGATATAACACTGCGCTTTAAAATAGCAGCAGGTCATATTTTCTCTTATACCGATAAAGAGCTAAATATTGGACAGCACTTTTTTAAAGGTGGTAATGAAATTAGAGGATTTGACCTCTCTGGTATTGGACCAAGAGCAAAAGATAAAAATGATAGCTCGTTAGGAGGTAAAACTTATTTTAATTTAACACAGCAAGTAGATTTTCCATTACCTAAATTATACGACTACACTGGTATCAAAGGCTCACTATTTGTTGACTATGCAACACTTTTTGGTTTAGATGAAAAAGAGGTATATAGTGGAGAATATTACGATAGTAAGCTTATAAGAGTATCACCAGGTTTTGGCTTTTCAATGCCTTCTCCTTTTGGTAGAATTAGATTAGATTTTGGGTTTCCTTTAGTAAAGGAAGCTTATGACATAATACCATCGACAAACGTTAAAATTTCTATTGAAGCGGGGATTTAAATGAAATATATACAGTTATTTACATCAGTTATTGCCTTAATTATTTCCTTATTTGTGGGGTATAAGTTTGTAGGGTATCAGCCTCAGAGCACGCTTAATGCAAAGGCTGCCATTATTGATAGTGATAAGGTTATCAATGAATCTCTGGCTCTGCAAAATATACAACAACAAATAAAGGAGCAGAATTCTAGATTACAGAAGGAATTTGAAAATGAGTTAGAAAAATTTAAGCCATCGAAAGAAGAATTTGACCTTTTGTCAGAAGAAGCAAAAAAAGAAAAGACAGAACAATTTAGTAAGCATACTGTAAGTGTTAGGGATAATTACGCTAAGAAAATTTCACATTTAGAAGAAAATTATAGAGAAGCAGTAGAAAGTGTCTTTAACAAGATAAAAGAAGTTGCTAAAAAAACAGCAGAAAAAAACAACATAGATTTGGTACTATTTATTTCAAAAAAGAATCAAGTTTTATATTCTATGAATGAAGTAGATTTATCGGATGTAGTATTAAAAAATGTAAACAAGGAAATACCCGAATTTGCTTTGCAAAACATTGAATAGACTTATGCAATGTAATATCAATGATATTATAAAAATACTACCACATTCTTATCCTTTTCTCTTAGTAGATAGGGTTATAGAATGCGATCCTGGTATGAGTATAAAAGCAATTAAAAACGTGACTTTCAACGAGCAATTTTTTATTGGTCATTTTCCTGGCCATCCGATAATGCCAGGAGTTTTGATAATTGAATCTTTAGCTCAGGCATCTGCTATATGTGTTCTCGATAAAAAGACAGTAGAAAATAAAGTTGTATACTTTATGTCCATTGAAAACGCAAAATTCAGAAAGCCAGTCACTCCAGGAGATACCTTAATTCTTCAATCTAACTTTGAAGGTTTGCGTTTAGGTGTATACAAATTTAAGTGTGTTGCATCTGTTGGAAAAGAAGAGGTTGCAGGAGCAACAATCTTAGCAAAACTGCAAGATAAATAAAATCTTCATCTGCAAGAAACAGTATGTACACTGTATAGTATAGCGATGCAACTGAATTTCAAAATCTCATTTTCAAACTTATACACTCGTAGTGGATTAATAAAATTAGATGAGACGTTTTTAGATTATATAAAATCGTCCGATGAAAGCTTGTTTTGTTCATTAATTGAAGCAAGAGAAAAAGCAGCTTCTTCTTCGATGTCATCCCAGTGCTTAACACTGGGATCTAGAAAACAAGAAGGATGGATTCCAGCTTGGATGACAGATGATTGTAATAGCCAGTTAATAATAGACCTCTCATATTTACTTGATGAATTTATTGCAAAACTTTTTAATATTGGAAAAGAAGTAGAGGAGCTAAAGAAAAAGCACAACGACTTTGCTGCAATATATAAGTGTAAAAGGTTATTTGTTCAACGCTACGCATTAAAGAAGTACACTGATATAGCAGATATAGATATTGATTATGTTACCAGCAAATTAAATCGCTTTCTTGTCCTACCAACAACAGAAAAAAATTTTGTTGAGCAGGTAATGCGTTGGTTTGAAAATAAAGAGGATCACAAAGAAGAAATAGAACTTGCAGCGCAATATGCGGTGTGGAGAGTGAAAAATAAACAGAGTATACTTTTTAGTATTCACAGAAAAATTGATCACGAAAATCTCGTATCGTTCTTCAAAAAAGAGGTAGACAAAGTTGAGGTATTGTATTCAAGCAAAACAAAAAGACGACATGGTTTTGATCTGACAAGTGAAAAGGTGAGTTTGAGTAAAGCATTGGATAATGCTCATTACTGCGTATTTTGTCATAAGCAAAATAAGGACAGTTGTTCAAAGGGGCTAATTAATAACGACAATACCTTTAAACAGTCCCCACTCAAGGTTGAGCTGCACGGTTGCCCACTAGAGCAGAAAATATCAGAAATGAATCTGGTAAAAAGCGAAGGATACAGCATAGCAAGTCTTGCAATTGTGATGATAGATAACCCATTATGTGCGGCTACTGGACACAGAATATGCAATGACTGCATGAATTCGTGCATATATCAAAAACAAGAACCCGTAAATGTGCCAGCAATTGAAACAAGGACTCTAGATGATGTGCTTAGTTTACCGTATGGATTTGAAATATATTCTCTGCTTAGCCGTTGGAATCCTTTAAATTTTCAGCGTCCATTGCCAAAAGGAAACACTGGAAAAAACGTTCTAGTTGTAGGCCTTGGTCCTGCGGGTTTTAATTTAGCTCATCATTTATTAAACGATGGGCATAACGTTATCGCCATTGATGGACTAAAGATTGAACCTTTGATCGATAATTTACAGCTAATTAAAGATTTTGAACACGAAAAATTGAGTGAACGCACGGCAGATGGGTTTGGTGGAGTGTCAGAATACGGCATTACTTCTAGGTGGGATAAAAATTACTTAAAGATTATTAGATTACTGCTGGAAAGACGTGAGAATTTTGCACTTTATGGAGGCATTCGTTTTGGCAGCACGATAACTGTTGATGACGCATTTAACTTGGGTTTTGATCACATTGCCTTGGCACTTGGCTCTGGTAAGCCACGAATGATCAAAATAAAAAACATACTAGCCCGTGGAGTGCGCATGGCATCTGACTTTCTTATGTCGTTACAACTGACTGGCGCTCTTAAATTTGATTCTATAGCAAATCTGCAAGTTCGTATGCCGATAGTTGTCATAGGTGCAGGACTCACTGCAATTGATACTGCTACTGAAGTTTTAGCTTACTATCCGATTCAAGTAGAAAAATTTCTTCTTCGTTATGAAATATTGGTTGATAAGTATGGAAAGAAATATGTCGAAAAAGATTGGAAAGAAGAGGAATATGAACTTGCAAATGAGCTGATATCACATGCACAATTGATCCGAAAAGAGCAAGAATCAGCAAAAAAAGAGAATAGAGAAGCAAAAATATTGGAACTAATGCAAAGTCTAGGGGGAGTGAAAATTGTATATAGAAAAGAGCTAAAAGATTCACCAAGTTATCGATTAAATAGCGAAGAGGTGCAAAATGCACTATCAGAAGGGATTTACTTTATTGAAAACTTAGAGCCGATTGAAGTTGTAACAGATAAATATAACCACGCTGAATCAATAAAACTAATAGACACAAAATCTGATGAAATCAAGCATATAAAAGCACGTTCTATTTTTATAGCAGCAGGTACTGAGCCAAATACAGTTATTGCAACAGAAGATAAAAAGCATTTTAAATTAAGTAACGGATATTTTACTCATTTGAATTCATCGGGAAAAGAAATAGATCCTATCTTTTCTCCTAAGATGCAGAATAAAGACAGAATATTAGTATATAAGCAAGGCAATAAAACAATTAGCTTTTTTGGTGATCTTCATCCTTCGTATAGCGGCAGCGTCGTGAAAGCTATGGCAAGCGCTAAGAATGGTTACCCTATCATTTCTCAGCTTTTGAATAGAGTTAATAGCTTCATTTATGTCACTCCGGCTAGAATCTCGGAGTCATATGCACAATTGTATGAATGTTGTAATATAAGAGTAACTTTCACCAAAAAAGATGTCATTCCAGTGCCCAGACACTGGAATCCAGAAAACTTAATTTTGAATGAGTACACCAGATGGTTGTATAGTCAGAACTGGATTCCAGTGTCAGCTATTTGCACGACACCACCTGCTATGCGAATTACCTACAAATTGCAGAATTTGCACACTAAAGCGTCACGCGCTGGAATAATATCAGAACACCTAGCTAACAAAGAATTTTTCAATAAAATCAAAGAGCAATTCACTGCAAAGGTTATAAAAGTTCAATATTTAACAAACAAAGTTGTGGAAATAGTGATCAAAGCACCACTTGCGGCAAAGAATTTTAAACCTGGACAATTCTTTAGGTTGCAAAATTTTGAAACCAATAGCAGAAAAGCCAATAATACAAACCTTGCTATGGAAGGTATAGCAGTAACCGGCACTGAAGTAGACAAAAAAAAAGGATTTATTTCCACTATTGTGCTTGAAACTGGCGGTTCCACTAATTTATGTAAATGTTTTAAAAAAGGTGAACAAGTAATTCTTATGGGTCCAACTGGGAGTCCTACTGAGATTGGTTAAACCTATTTTGTACTAATTATACCATAATGTATATTATTTATTAATAAATCTATACTACAATAATGATTTTTATTAAGGTAGTATTATGACACATCAGTTAATATTCACACTTCCAAAAGAAAGCTACTCTATAGCTATAGGACCATGTTCTGCAAAAAGTAGAAAGTGTAAGGAGTTTATAGCAAAAAACGAAGACGTAGGTATGAAATTTCTTATTTCTACTAAAGATGATACTGGCAAAACAGGAAAAATGTCCCTTTGTAAAGATAATAACGGTCAAGATGAGTGTACAACATCCTACACAGTTCAATTTCCAGTAATTTATAATGATCTTTTTAATGATAGCTTGAGCTACGTAAGTGTTCTTTTGGATCATGATAAAGGACATTTAACTAGGATGCGCAATGAATTCGATAAATATAATATTGATTACACAGTTATGGACAATGATACAACACAGAATGTGTTGTCAGAGGTTTTTATATAATCTAATTTTCATTATACAGCTACTCAGAGCTCTCTTGGTTCCATTATCTCTACTCGAATGCCGTCATTACAGTGCTTGATACAGGGATCTATAGATAAACAATTTAATATTCCACTACGTGTTAGCGGAACCTATCTATATCATTATCCAAAAAACATAAAAAACTAAATTAACGAAGAATTCTTTAATAGAATCAGATATTGCGAAGAGCATAAAAGTCGAATGAGTGCATTAAAAACTGGCAGCTCCATTATATTTATGCAAATATAGTATTTTCTAAAATGGATGATAAAGTTCCATTATGGTATTACCAACCAAAAGCTGTAAGTCTGTATATTTATACATGAGAGGTCTGAGGCGGCTTTTGATGGTATGCCAACAGTATTCTATAGGATTCAAATCTGGTGAATATGTTGGAAGATACAGCAAATGACAGCCAAAAGACTCTATTAATGATTTTGTTTTAGTGGTCTTATGAAATGTAGCATTATCCATAACTATAGTTGTGCCAAGTGGCAATTTAGGTAATAACATCTTCTCCAACCATGTATTGAATACCTCTTTGTCACACCCACCTTTGAAAGTCATTGGTGCAATAAATCTCTTTCCAATCCACCCGGCTACTATACTGATTCTCTCTCGAGTTCTCCCTGGAATATCTGCATAAATTTTCTTTCCTCTTGGAGCGCGTCCATATTCTCGGTATAACTTATTATCAACTCCTGCTTCATCTATATATAAGATGCTGGAATGGTCTATTTTTGAGATTTTATCAATAAATTGCTCCCTATCTTCTTGATTGCGCTCTTGATATAGTGTGACTTTTTTTTAAAGTAATTTTTAGCTGTTTTAGTCTATACCAAATTGAGTTTATTCCAAATCCAAGATTTTGTTTCATCTCTGCCAGAGTATGATCTGGATTCTTTGTAACATATTCTTCGAGTATTTTGGGGTCTATTTTTCGAATAAAGCTACCGTTTTTAGATGGCTTGAGGCTTTCACCAGCAGCTTTCTTTTTTAACCAACGGTACAGAGTTGCTATTCCTATCTCCATAAGCTCTGCTACCTCAACCTTTGTCTTACCTTTTTCTATCATCAATACTGCCTTTTCCCTTAAATCCACACTATATGCCATTATAACTCAAATACTTTATTATACCTTTATCATTTACTTTAGGAAATACTATACTGAAGAGAAAGCGAGTAAATAACTCTCAACTGACAGACTTAATGAAGTTCTAGATATTAAAGTGATGCCAAACTTTATTTCAAAAAGTAAATAATTTACTAACGCTCGTGCACAAATTAAAAATAAATTATGCACGAGTGTAGCACTGTGAATTAGGAGTGCTATATTAAAGCTTACCTCACTATTAAAACTATCGGTCAGATTAGATTAAAAACCTGATCTGACCGGTTTCTCTATAACCTTCTAAACCCTGATATAATTATATGGTAATTAGCTTAACTAGTGGTTAATATGCAAATTGATTTTATTTGTATGTTGAGGTAGCATAAACCATACTGTTTTACATCATTGTGCAACTTTATAAATTTTTATTGCTACTTCTATTGACTACATTAATAGTGATAGTCCTAATATTACCTGAAAATTTAGGTACTACACTGAATTGCTCTCATCCAGTTCTAAATTTTGATTTATCTTTTCGTATCATACTAATATCTTTTTTATCAGTTGCATTTTTAGCTGTTCTACCAGCACAAAATTTGACTTTTTCAGAAATGCTATCTTTTGCTGCTTACACTATTAGTTCACTTTATGCAGTTTTATCTGAACATATGATATTGGTTATAATATTCTGTGAATTAATGACCGTCAGTGCATTTTTTACTATCGCAGCTGGCTGTAGAGATAGTGGACCTACAATAAGGTACGCTTGTGTACACTTTTTCGTTGGAGTTATATTAATAGCAGGATTGGCACTTCAAAGCACTAACCTGATGATTTTGGGTTTATTGATAAACTGCGCTTGTTTTCCTTTTTCGTTTTGGATTGTTGATGCATATCCTGCTGCATCGCTACATGGCACCACATATCTCTCTTTATTTACCACTAAAGTCTCTTTTTTAGTGATGCTTTTACACACTTATAACCTATGGCAAGATTGTACTGAAATATTAGCGCTTGTAGGCGCCATCACTGCAATTTACAGCATTATATTTGCTTCTCTTGAGCAAAATATTCGAAGATTTTTATGCTATAACGTTGTAGGACAAATGGGCTTGCTGATTATTGCAGGAAGTTTGCTCAGTCCTTCGGAAAAAGCAATACCAATTTTGATACTGCATATAATCTTCTCTCTTGTTTATCAATCATTATTGTTTGTGGTCAGTAATTCGATTATTTTACAAACAAAAACAATTAGTTTTAATGGAGTGGGTAAACTGATGTCAGTGGAAGGCATGTGTGCTATAATCGCAATACTTACAATGGCTGCATTTCCTGGAACCGTTGGATTTATCAGTAAATCATATATCACAGCTGAAATTGAAATGAACACTGTTGCCTTAAAAGGGTATAAAAATTTATATAAGCTTCTAAATTTGCTGCTTCATTTAAGCGTGGGGCTAAAGTTTCTTTATTACTTATTTATTGCAAAAAGTAAGTCAAAACCTTTAGCAGAGAGGGGAGGCAAAATGACTATGGTTATTTTAGCATTTATATGCGTAATCGCTGGCAATCCTTACTTACCTATTTACAATAAACCTTCGATTTTCGATTTTGTGTACAACACAAAAAATATTTTGTCGCAATTTAATTTGTTACTATGTACCACTTTATTGTTTATTCCTTTACGCAAGTTATTTTACCCGAGAGTAAATTTTAAAATGGATGTTGATTGGACTTTTAGAGCTTTCATACCCTATATTGTCTTGCTGTTCAATCAACTGGTCCTTAAAGTGAGAGAAATGTCTGCCAATGTACTGCAAAACTTGACTAATTCACTTACTAGTTTATACTTTAATAATATTACCAAACTTAAAGAAGTGCTGAGTTATAACTCAGTGAGTTTTGTTTCAGTTTCTTCTCTCTTTTTAATGAGTATTCTACTAATGCTATTATGTTTAAATCGTTAACCGAAAGTTTAAATTCCGTATTTAGTAAACTGAGAGGAAAGTCAATCATTTCTGAAGATGATTTTAATCTTGCCATGCGTGAAATACGTATAGCTTTAATTGAAGCTGACGTTTCACTTGAAGTTGCGAAAAAATTCATCAATGACATTAAAGATAAAGTGATCGGGGAAAAAGTCATAAAAAGTGTTTCCCCAGCGCAAATGATAATCAAAATTGTGCAGGATAATTTAGTTGCAGTTCTCGGATCAGAGAAAAGCGACTTAAACCTAGCAACTAAACCCCCTGCTGTGATTATGATGGTGGGCTTACAAGGTGCAGGTAAAACAACTACCTCAGGAAAGCTTGCTTTAAAACTAAAAAAGCAAAAGAAAAAAGTGATGCTTGCCTCTTTAGACATTTATAGGCCTGCTGCCCAGAAACAACTTGAGGTGCTGGGTAAACAAATAGACGTACAAACTTTATCTATAGTAAGAAATGAAGGGCCTATTGCAATTACAAAAAGGGCACTAGCAGCAGCAAAGAACGATAATTATGATGTATTAATACTAGACACCGCAGGCAGGCTTCATATTGACAATAATATGATGAATGAGTTGAAAGTCGTAAAGGAAATAGCTTCACCTACAGAAGTTATTTTAGTAGCCGACGCAATGATAGGCCAGGATGCGGTCAATATTGCCAAATCATTCAATGAGGTAATAGGTGTAACTGGCATTATTCTCACCCGTGTTGATGGTGATGCACGTGGTGGTGCTGCTCTTTCTATGAAAATGATCGCCAATTGTCCAATTAAATTTATTGCTTGTGGTGAAAAATTAAGTGACCTCGATGATTTTTATCCCGATAGAATTGCAAAAAGGATACTTAGCATGGGTGATGTTGTATCATTGGTTGAAAAAGCTGCTGAGATTGTTGGTCAGGAAGAAATTGATAAGTTACAAAAGAAAGTAAAAAAGGGTAAATTCGACCTAAACGACCTAGTGGGAATGTTAAAAACTCTGAGTAAAATGGATGGCATTAGCAACATAATGAAATTCATCCCTAGTTCATTCACAAAAAAGCTAAGTAGCAGTGTGCCAGATGACAATAAAGTGAAAAAATATATAGCCATCATAAACTCAATGACCGAAAAAGAAAGGCAAAATCCAGATATTTTAAATGGCAAAAGAAGACTTAGAATTTCTAAGGGGTCCGGAACAAGTGTAACTGACGTTAATCTTCTAATTAAGCAGTATAATCAAATGAGCTCTATGGTGAATAAGTTCAGTAAAGTTGACCATAGTAAACTCAAAGAATCTGATTTGATGGATATGCTAAGCAGAAAGTAAGTCAGCAGGTAGTGGAATGAAATAAAATCATCAGTTGTAATTGCTGTTGAATAGTAAAGTATATTATTTTAGCGTGAAGTAATAAATTCAATAAATTTCTTCAGTTGGAATTGGCATGATAATAAAAATTGATACAAGTTACTTTATCTATATTTAATGCGCTGTTTTATAGCTAACACACTATACCACCGTAGCACTACACTAGTAACAGACCGAAGGTTATCGATATCTCAAGTTAGGCTAGTTACAGCATCCACAATATCGTTTGTAAACCTGTAGCTATATACAATAAATGAACTTTTTTATATATTCGTTGTTAGTATTTTGTATTTCCTGAACAGTTCCGTGAAAAATGATCTCCCCTTCATATAATACTGCTATTTTGTCAGCTATTTTAAATGCACTATGAATATCATGTGTAATCGTGATAATTGTAGGACGAAGATCTTGAGATAATTTTATTATTATCTCGTTTACTACATCTGACATGATTGGGTCTAATCCTGAAGTTGGCTCATCCAATACAATAATTTCTGGGTTGTGTGCAATTGCTCTTGCAAGTGCCACTCTTTTCTTCATTCCACCTGATAGTTCTACTGGAAACATGTCTGCTATGTTTGCTTCCAGTCCAACGTCATTTAACTTCTCGATTGCTAGGCGTTTTGCCTCCTTTATGCTGATATTAAAGCGTTTTTTATAATTAAAAGATATATTTTCCCACACTGTAACGTAGTCAAACAAAGCGGAATTTTGAAATAAGACTCCAAATTTATTTTTGCTTTTACTATTTATTTTAATAGACCCTGAGTCTGGTGTCAGTAATCCAATAATTATTTTTGTTAATACAGATTTACCACTTCCTGAGCCGCCAAGTATGACTAATGATTCTCCTTTCGATATATTGAAAGTTATGTTGTTTAATATCGTTCTATCATCAAAGGATAAGCTTAGATTCAATATTGATATTATGGGGCTATGCATGTATTAAAGTAATCAAGTAATTTGCTAAAATTATCAATATAGAGGATATAACAACAGTTGATGTTGTTGCAATACCTACTCCTCGTGCACCTTCCCTACAATGGTAACCGTAATAACAACTTGAAACAGAAATTATGGCGCCAAAAGCAGTCGCTTTCATTAGCCCAACAATAAAATCGTACATATTAAAGAATTGAGCTGTATATTTTATGTATATATTTAAATTGTGGTTAAATTCAAAGACTGCGGTGACATACCCTCCAAATATTCCTATTAGATCTGCACATACTGTAAGTATTGGAAATACTATAACTGACGCTAGAATTCTTGGTACAATTAAATATTTGAAAGGATTGATGTCCAAAGTTGTAAGTGCATCTATTTGTTCAGTGATGCGCATCGTGCCAATTTCTGCTGCAATTGAGGACCCAACCTTTCCTACCATTATTAAGCTGATCAAAACTGGCCCTAACTCTTTAATGATAGTGATCGTAACAAGTTTAGGTACTACTTGTTCTTGATTAATCAATATACCACTTAAGCTACTCTGTAAAACTATCACTGCTCCTATAAAAACTCCAGTGAGCCCAACAATTGGCAAAGAGAAAAAGCCTATCTCTATAATTTGTCTTGCCACATTGCTAAAATAATATGGAGGAATAAAGCAGTGGTATAGAGATTGAATAAAAAATACAAATGCGTTACCAATCCTCAACAGAAAGTTCATAAAGCATCTACCGATTATTCTAACGCTGTCTATATTAAAGGAACTCACTTTACATTTATCTTAGCTAAAATTAGTTTTACTGATTTTATTAAAATTTTTATTAACTTCGCCAGAGTATAGTCAAGATATGTCTTAAGTTCAATATACTTTGATCAAAATGCTTGAGTTTAAGTTTATAAGACTGAATTGTATAAGAAAACCTTACTTATTTCGCTATTTACTTCTTGTAAAAAACATGCTACTAATAAATTGTGTTATATAGTTGAATTGGAGTAAGTTTTGGCAGTTCCAAAGAGAAAAAAGTCAAAGTCAAGGCGTAATATGCATCGTTCTCATCATGCTATTAAGCCTAAGAATATTGTGGTATGTGCAACAACTGGAGAATTCATGTTGCCTCACAACATAGCAGTTGACAATAGTTACAAAGGAAAACGTGTTTTCATTAAACAAAAGGCGGAGTAACTCATGATATGTTACCCACGGTCAACAACAACATAGTTATCGCACTTGATGCTATGGGAGGGGATTTTGCACCTCTCTCCGTAATTCAGGGTGCTAGTTTTTTCTTGGATAATCTTGTTGACCCAGGTGTTGAAGTTTTTTTTCATATTTATGGAGATCAGAAAGAAATATCTCCTTTGCTTTCAAAATACAAAAAAGTAAGCGATAACTCCGAATTTACCCATTGCTCTGATAATGTTCTCCCAAATGATAAACCCTCTTTTGCACTTAGACATCGCAAAGATTCAAGTATGAAGGCAGCTGTTGAAGCAGTGAAAAAAGGTAAAGCTTTTGGGATGGTGTCTTCAGGCAACACTGGAGCATTGATGGCTATCTCCAGATTTATTTTAGGAACATTACCCAATATCTATCGTCCTGCTATTGCATCTGTCTGTCCAACTAAGACAAAAAGCTTTGCATTGCTTGATCTTGGTGCAAATGTTGACTGTAATACTGACTCATTATTTCAATTTGCATTAATGGGGAGTATATTTGCAAAAATAGCATTAAAAGTTGAAAATCCTGAAGTTGCTTTGCTAAACATTGGTACAGAAGAAGTGAAAGGTACTGACTCAGTAAGAGGAGCTTTTGAGTTACTCAAAAATGCTCCAAGTATTAACTTCAAAGGATATATAGAGGCAAGTGAATTTTTAGATGGTAATATAGACGTAATTGTTGCTGATGGTTTTGTTGGTAATGTAATGCTCAAGACAGCTGAGGCAACTGCTGGTACTTTTATCAGTCTAATAAAACAGGAAGTATTTAATTCATGGATGACAAAAATGCTTGTCGGCATATTGTTGAAACCCAAGCTAAATAAAGCATTAGGACGTTTTAATCCTAAAATTAGAAGTGGAGCTATGTTTTTAGGGCTAAATGGTATCATTATAAAGAGCCACGGAAATTCTGATGCTATTTCTTTTGCTCACGCTATAAAATTTGCAGTAAATGCAATCAGTGAAAATTTAAACCAGAAGATAATTAACGGGGTAAGTCATATTGAATAAAAGTTTCATATTAAGCACTGGTTCTTACCTACCAAAAAAAATTTTGAGTAATAACGAAATTGCATCGATAGTTGAAACAAACGATGAATGGATAAGGCAAAGAACAGGAATAGTTCAAAGACATATAGCAGATGAAGAAGAATTAACGTCAGATCTAGCTGTTAATGCAGCAAAAAATGCTATAGAAAAAGCGAAAATTTCAATAGATGAAATTGGTTTGATCATAGTTGCAACAACAACACCTGACAAAACTTTTCCTAGCTGTGCAACGATTATACAAAGTAAATTAAAGTGTAAAAACGCATTTGCTTTTGATGTACAGGCGGCATGCTCTGGTTTTATATATGCAGTTACAGTTGCTGATTCACTTATAAAGTCTAACGATAGAATTAAATACGCGCTTGTTATTGGTGCTGAAATAATGTCTAGGATTGTTGATTGGGAAGATAGGTCAACTTGTGTACTCTTTGGTGATGGTGCTGGTGCAGTGATAATGAAATCAGAAATGAGTAGCAGTAGCATTATATCAACAAACTTACACTCTGATGGCAATGTGGACTTATTATGTACAAACGGAGGAATATCCTCCACTCGTGATTCTGGAAAGATACTTATGAATGGAAGAGAAGTGTTTAAACATGCAGTAGAGAAATTAACAGCCTCAGTAGAGGAAACTCTAAAATGCAATAGTTTGAAGATTACTGATATTGACTGGTTAATTCCCCATCAAGCAAACATTCGTATTATTGAAGCAGTAGTAAAGAAATTAGATTTTCCTATAGAGAAAGTGATTAATACCGTTGATAAGCATGCAAACACCTCAGCAGCATCAATTCCACTGGCCTTAGACTATGCAATACAAGAATCAAAAATAAAATCAGGAAATCTGGTACTGCTGATTTCAATAGGTGCAGGCCTGACCTGGGGTTCTGTGTTACTGCGCTATTAGACTTCCTATTACCCACGCTTCTTTTTTCTCAGTTTTATCGTTACATGCTGTACTGACAAAGTTTTGAGATATTATCACAAACATTATATTCACAAGGAATACTTGACTTCACGTGTACTAAGAAGCATTTTATATATGATGTGTGCCCGTAGCTCAGTTGGATAGAGCAACAGCCTTCTAAGCTGTGGGTCGTAGGTTCGAATCCTACCGGGCACATTCTTCTATCAATGCTTTCTATAAATTTTCAAGTATTCTGGTACCACATTTTCAATTGCTAGTGGTCTAATTTTCATTGTTCCGAGATCATCTGACTTTTCGATTGAACTACTCATCATAACTTTCACCTGATCTCGAGTAAGTATAGGGCTTGCATCTCCGGTTATAGGTTTTAACAGCACAGAAACAACTTTACTTTCTAAGAAAAAGGCTATCAATCTTGCCATTGGAAAAGGTACATTGATCAGTAGACACTTTCTGTTAGTCACATTCAGAATAAACTTTAATAAGCTTTTAAAAGAGTAAACTTTTGGTCCACCTATATTATAAATTTTTTTATCTTGCTTATTAAAGCTGATAATACGGTATACCACTTCAGCTAAGTTTGTTACACATATCGGCTGAAACTTCGTTATTCCACTACCGATTAACGGCAAAAAAGGAAGAATTGTTGCTAATCTTGCAAATTTATTGAAGAAACTATCTTCTTTACCGAATACAAGACTTGGCTTAATTATTATTGCTCCCTGAAATGCTGAAGTTACAGCTTTTTCACCTTCTAATTTACTGTGGGCGTATCTTGACAGCTTACTATTTTCTATTCCCATGGCAGAAAAATGTATCATCATGTATACACTTTTTATTTGCGCAGCTTTTGCTATTCTTTCAGCTACTCCAACATGAACGTCATAGAAATCGTATTTTCTTTTTTCATATAATATTCCTACTAAATTTATAACAACATCACACCCCTCCATACTTTCTAAAATTGATTTTTCATTAAAAAAATCTCCTTCAATTATTGATATTTGTCCTAAATTTCCACATAACTTCAGACAAGCAGCTTTTTCCTGATCACGAGTAAATATTCTTATTAAATACCCCGCCGCTGCCAAGCGTCTTACGATGTGTTTTCCTATAAATCCCGTTCCACCAAAAATAACTATACGTTTTATCACAGTTAAAACTTCCAATAACTTAACTTTAAATTAATACAATAGTTTTATTTAATATTCTATTGTGAATTCCTGCACTATAAGGTCCATTCTCATTCCATGAGAACCTTTAACTAAAATTACATCATTACCTTGAACAATATTAGCTAAATTACTTTTCAATTGGTTAGAATCATCGAAATGCATGCCTTTTATATTCTCCGGTAAAAGTTTATTCAATTCTAACATAAATTTACCAACTGTATGAACTTTATTCACATTTTGTTCTACTATAGAGTCAAGCAATTCTGTATGAAATACTATGCTTTCATTACCAAGTCCTAACATATCGCCAAGTAGTGCCACTTTTCTTAAATTAGAATATGTACCTAAAGTTCTTATTGCAGCCTTCATTGAAGTAGGGTTAGCATTATAGGAGTCGTTAATCAAATGTACTAATTTTCCATTGTATTTAGCTTGATGAACATTACCTCTACCTTCTGTTACAGTAAAATTCTCAAGTGCTAGTGGTAATTTAGATAAATCAAGTTCGAGACTTTGCAAAACTGCTGTAACAACTAATGCAGAGTATGCAAAATGTTCGCCTTTTACAGGTAAATTACAGTTCATAATTTGACCACTGTTCAGTTTGATTTTTAAATTTAGACCGTTATCGTCTCTTATTAGGTCTAACAAACAAACAGTAGCACTTTCATTCTTACCAAAGCTTACTACATTTCTGTTAGCATTTGATAAGAGATAATCATAATGTTCATTATCCTTATTCAAAACCAAAGTACCATTATTTTTCATACCATGTAGAATTTCTAATTTCGCTTGCGCAATATCAAGTAGAGATGAAAAATTTTCAACATGCGCAGGTTCAATGTTGGTAATAACTGCAATATCCGGATTGCTAATCTCCGATAACTCTTTTATTTCACCAGCTCTACTCATTCCTATTTCAAGGATTAAATACTGGCAGTCTTCTGGCGCTTTTAGAATCGTAAAAGGCAATCCTATATTATTATTCAAGTTACCTTCATTTACATGAGATACTCCATAATGCAACAAAACAGTGTTAAGCATATCTTTTGTAGTGGTTTTCCCAACACTACCTGTAATTGTGATAACTTTAGCATTAACAAGAATATTTCTAATGTAATATGATGCCATATTATGCAAAGCTTTTAGAGTATCTTGCACAATAATTAGAGGAAAATTTCTATATTTATCTTCGCTTACTACCGCAGCAACAGCTCCTTTTAAAAATGCTTCATGTAGAAAATCATGCCCATCAAATTTCTTTCCCTTGAGAGCAATAAATAAATCACCTTTTTTTATGCTTCTTGTATCCGTTGAAATATTTGAGCTATACACCGAATTACAAACACCCTCCCCTCTTCCGCCAGTAGCATCGATAATATTATTTGCGTTCCATTTTAACATAATTTATCTTTAAAGGTGATTTGAACAAGAAAAGCAGCAAAAATACTACATACTTTGGTAATGTACAAATAACGATTGCTATCTCTATAATTTCATCTTATAATAAATATACAAGCTTAAATATTTTCGTCTATAATTGGGTGTATTTTACTATCTGATTGTAGAAAGTGACTTGGAGGTATGTATGGCAAAAGATGAGTTAAATAAAAAGTCTATTTTGGCTAGGATAAAAGGCGTGTTTTTTCTTGTGCCTAAAGCACTTATTTATCCTATAAAGAAACCGTTTGCTTCAATTGATGAAATGAAGCATGATGCTAAAGTTTCATTAAAAAAGGCTGTGAGTGATGTACCTAAAGAAGAAGAGAAATATGACCCACCTATAAAAACCACAGAAGCTAGTAAGTACCTTGGTATACAAATAACAAAACAAGAAAAAGGTAAGGTAAGTTTTTTAGCGTCAAGAACTTTAACGGGGGATATACCTTACTTGAGTCCAGAGAAGTTAGATAAAATAAGGAAAGATCTGCCAAATATAACTATTTTTAGAGAAGAAAACAAAATTGTAATTGAAGTTGATGTTGAAAAGATTATCAAAGAAATAAAAGATAAAAATCCAGGTATAGATGAAAAAGTAATGAAAAAGTACGCTCTTGAAGGAATTCATAATAAAGTTGATTGTGATCTCAAAAATTTGGCAAAAATTACTGGTGGAGAGTTTAAAGTTCACACAGACCGAAAGTTGCTGTATGATATTGCAGAGAAGTTGTATAGTGGATACGATAGTAAAAAGCAGCAGTCAGCAGCAGTCAAAGGAAGTTGTAAGTCCCACGGATAAAGAAGAGTCATCAGAGAAAATTCTAAATAATTGGCAAAAAGCTATTAAACAAGATTTTGAAAGTTGCGAAAGCATAAGAGGTAGGGGGAAATAAATTATGGAGAGTGTTATGAAAGAAGTTAAAATAGAGGAAAGGTATCATAGCCTAACTATTCCTGGAGATATGTATCATTTACAACCAGAAGTTATTGCTGCAAGAAGGGCAAATAGAATAGAAACGTTTTCAAAAAGACACCAAATGGACTATGGGTCAGTTTTACGTGGACAAGATATACAGCTAAAAGACGTTTCAAGTCTTGAAGATGCTTCTAGCGAAGCAGCAATAAGCCCACCTTCTACACCAAATCATAAGCAAAATAGAAGAGGACCAGGAATTTAATAAAGTATGGTTAGTACAGCTTATGATGACACTAATATCTTTGCTAAGATATTAAGAGGTGAGTTGTCTTATGAGGAAATACACAAAAATGAAAATGTGCTAGCTTTTCGTGATAAGTATCCTGATGCACCAGTTCATATTCTAGTTATACCAAAAGCTCAATACGTTTCATATGATGATTTTGTTCTGAAAGCTTCCGAAGAGGAAATAGTAAGTTTTTTTAAAACTGTTAGAGAAATAGCACATAAATATAACTTAGAAAAAACAGGATATAGATTAGTTACTAATCACGGTAAAGATGGAGAGCAAGTTATACCGCACTTTCACATACATATTTTAGGTGGTAAAAGATTAGGAAAGCATGTAAATTCATAGTGTTATATGTTTTTTAAATGAGTGAATATTTAACCATATTAATTTTTATCTGTGTATCAATTGTAGTATCCTTTACTTTAGGTGTATTACCTATGTTTCTTGCAGTCAGTAACCCAGATGGTGAAAAGCTTTCTACATATGAGTGTGGCTTTAATCCTTTATCAAGAGCCAGAAAAAGTTTCGACATAAAATTTTACTTAGTTGCAATATTGTTCGTAATATTCGATTTAGAAATTGCTTTTCTTTTCCCTTGGGCCGTTTCTTTATCTAAAATAAGCTATTGCGGATTTTGGTCTATGATGATATTCCTTGCAATACTTACTATAGGCTTTATTTATGAGTGGTGTAAAGGTGCGTTGGAATGGAAGTAAATTTATCTAATGGCGACTGGAATCGTTACAAAAAAGAAGGTTTTCTTATCACTAAATTTGGCGATTTAATAGATTATATAATGAACTGGGCAAGGTCTGGTTCATTGTGGCCAATGACATTTGGTCTTGCATGTTGCGCAGTAGAGATGATGCACACTGCATCCAGTCGTTATGATCTTGATAGATATGGCATAATCTTTCGTGCAAGCCCAAGGCAAGCAGATGTTATGATTGTTGCTGGCACGTTAACTAATAAAATGGCAGCAGCATTGCGTAAAGTTTATGATCAAATGGCGGATCCCAAATACGTCGTTTCTATGGGAAGTTGTGCAAATGGCGGTGGCTATTATCATTATTCTTACTCAGTAGTCCGTGGTTGCGACAGAATTGTACCAGTTGATGTATATGTTCCTGGATGCCCTCCAACTGCTGAGGCGTTACTATATGGAATGCTATGTCTACAAAATAAAATAAAACGAACTAAGAATATATAGCATGGATAAAACTGCAAAATACATACAAAAAAAGACTAAATGTGAATGTATTCAGAAAAATGATGGCACTATTGTAATATATTCGGCTTTGAATGACATTGAAAATCACTTACTCTTTCTACGTGATGATGAAAAGTGTAGGCTTGAATTATTAGTTGACGTTTTTGGAGTTGACTACCCAGATAGAAAAAAACGTTTCGAGCTAATATACAATTTGCTCAGCCTTGTGCACAATATCAGAGTGCACATAAAGCTTCAGTTATGTGAAGGTGATATACCTCTAAGTGCAGCAAAGATATTTAACGCAGCTTCGTGGTTTGAGCGTGAAGTATTTGATATGTATGGAATAGAGTTTTCTAATCACCCAGATTTACGTAGGATTTTAACGGATTATGGATTCAAAGGTCATCCAATGTTAAAAGATTTTCCTCTCACTGGCTACGAGGAAGTAAGATACGATATAGAGGCAAAAAAGGTTGTATATAATCCTATAGACTTACCGCAAGATTTTCGTATGTTTGACAGCTTATCCCCTTGGGAAGGTAGTAAAGCCACAAAAGTAAATATAAAGTAGTAGAAAATGACAGCACAAAGAAAAAAAATATCTTTGATTGGTGCAGGAAATATCGGTGGGACTCTTGCCCATATGATTGCACTAAGAGAGCTAGGAGATGTTATTTTGCTTGATGTAAGCGATGGAATACCACAAGGTAAAGCGCTTGACATTACAGAATCATCTCCTATTGATCGATCTAATGTCAATATTACTGGTACAAATAGGTATGAAGATATAAAAAACTCTGACGCAATTATAATAACTGCTGGAATTGCCAGAAAACCTGGAATGAGCAGAGATGACCTTCTGCAAACTAATGCTGCAGTAATGAAAGAGGTTGGGGAAAATATTAAAAAACATTCTCCAAACGCATTTGTAATAGTGGTTACCAATCCTTTAGATGCTATGGTTTCAGTGGTGCACAAATCTTCGAGTCTGCCAACTAATATGATTGTTGGTATGGCAGGAGTGCTTGACTCTGCTCGTTTTCGTTATTTTCTTGCAAGTGAGTTAAATATTTCTGTCGAAGATGTATCTGCTTTTGTGCTTGGAGGACATGGTGACACTATGGTACCACTAATCAATTATGCTTCAATTGCTGGCATTCCACTTACCCAAATCATTGAGATGGGTTTGATTACGCGAGGAAAAGTTGATGAAATAGTTGAGCGCACTCGTAATGGTGGAAAAGAAATAGTTGATCTACTTAAATCTGGATCTGCATACTATGCTCCTGCATCTTCAGCCGTAAGCATGCTAGAATCATACTTAAAAGATAAAAGGCGTATATTACCATGCGCTGCTTATCTTAATGGTGAATATGGTGTGAAAGACTTATTCATTGGTGTTCCTACTATTATTGGCAAAAATGGAGTTGAGAAAGTTCTAGAAGTTAAAATGAACGATAGTGAACAAGAGATGTTTTATAAATCTGTAAGTGCAGTAAAAGAGCTCTGTCAGCTAAATTAATTGCCCTATAGAATTTCTTTGAGCTCAAGCTTCGAAAACAGTCTAAAAAAATTATTTGTAGTTATTTTTGCTACTTCTTCTGGCGATTCATTCCATAATTTCGCTAAACAATTCACAACGTATTTCACCATTGCCGGTTCATTTTTTCTTCCTCTGTAAGGCTCAGGAGATAGATAAGGTGCATCAGTTTCAACTAAAACACGCTCACGTGGCACATTTTGTGCAATTTCTCTTAGTAAGTTTGCATTTTTAAAAGTAATAATTCCAGAAAATGAAATGTATAATCCCAAGTCCATAGCCTTATAAGCAAGCTCTTTAGAAGAAGCAAAGCAATGCATTACTCCACTAAAAGCGTCCTTCTTCATTTCTGAATTTAACATATCAATCATCTCACTATCAGCACTTCTAGTATGAATAACTAAAGGTAATCCTGTTACTTTTGCCGCTTCTATGTGTGATGCAAAACTTTTTTTTTGATTGCTTTTGTTATCAGATTTATAAAAATCTAATCCAGTTTCACCGATACTAATTACCTTTTGACCCTTAGTAAATTCAATCAATTCATCAGCATTTATACACTCACCTTTTTCCACAGTAGTATCAAGCGGATGTATACCAACGGAGCAGTAGACTTGATCATAGGATGAAGAGATTTTTAATAATTTAGGGATATCATTAATGCTTATACATATGTTATGCAAAATTCTCACACCATTTTGCTCTGCTCTTGAAATTACCTTTGGTATTTCATCATCAGAAAAATAAATTAGATGACAATGAGAATCAACTATCATAAATAGATCCTTTTATGATAGAAGAAAACTCTTCTATCACTTTTTTATAAACTTCTTTTTTGAACGGTATGGCACTGGCTACCAAATCATCCACATTTTGCCAACGCCACTCTTTGAACTCTGGATGATCAGTATAGTTAATATTAATATCCTTATCCTTATCCTCCCCACAAAATTTCATTAAGAACCATCTTTGCTTTTGGCCAGAATATCTCCCATTCCAGCATGTTGGTATAACTTCCTCAGGTAAGTTATAGTGTATCCACTCTTTATTTTTAGCCACAATTTCTGCTTTATCAGTACCAACTTCTTCCAATAGCTCACGTAGCGCTGCCTGCTCTAGCTCTTCACCATCGTCAACTCCCCCTTGCGGCATCTGCCAATAAGAGTCACTATCAAAGCGTTTTCCAATAAAAATATTCCCCTGTTTGTTAAATAGCATTATGCCAACACAAGGGCGATACTCTTTCTCCTGGCTAACCACAAATATTCTCTGTTACTAAATTATCTATCATAGAAGTTTCAACTACTTTTTTACCATTCATTCTTTCAACAATTTTTTTTGCAACTTCCTTCGCGCTTAGGTTTGAGTTATCAATTTCAAGTGAACCTTGAGGCACAAATAGTTTCTTTCCTTTAATTCTTCTCATAGCAAAATCTGAATCAGTAATTTTTCTCTCCTGCTCTCTTTCCTTTAATTGAACGCGCTTTACTAGTTCTCCACTATTACAATATAACACCACAGGGAGAATCTCCACATTCATTTTTTTACTTAAATTCACCACTGAGTTGTATACTCTTTGATCATAGGAATCACCTTTTATCAATTCGTTTGTAAATATATAATGCTTTGATTCTATATGGTATTTTTCCAATATTGCTAACATATTCTCTCTAATCACAAAAATTTTTTCCCATATTTCACTTGTAACCTCAGCATTTCTGAAGTCAATCATATCAAATATAATATTATTAAACAGGTTATTGTCTACTATCACCCCATCAATAATATTACACAGCTCTTTTGCAATCGTAAGTTTGCCACTACCTGGAAATCCGATTAAGTAAATAAGAGTAGTATTCATAATAATGTGTGTCTTTAAATTTGAATTATAATTTCTTAATGTTTACAATATCATGAAATTGTAAATAAGCTAGAGGTATCGATGAGTATATTTTATGGAAATCAAGAAGAGCAAGAGATTTATAAGAAATACGATGAATTAAGACAAATTCTTACAGATAGTAAAAAAGGCAAAGATATTAAAGATTTACTTATTTCATACCAACCCGTCAGCGTAACACAGTATGAAATTGATCGCTGTGTATATACGCTGGAAAATATTCGCACAATCAAAAAATATCTAAAAAATCAAGCAGATATTGACATTACTGTTTTCTTACCTTCAAATTTGCCATTGTATTCATTATTGCTGTTCGTAATAATGCCCAGCTTTGTTTCCAGAAGTGTGGTTTTACGCCCTAATACCGCATTAATAGAGAAATGTGCTATAGAAGAATTATTTAACATATTAAGGTTAAAGGATATTTGTCCTAATATAGAAATTTTTTCAGGAAGTAGGGATGAATTTCTACAAAATCATGTTAGTCGGTCAGATTTAATTATTTTTACAGGTCGTAATGAGACAAAAAATAAAATTAAAAAATGCATGAAACTTAATGCATTGATGATAAATAACGGGTCTGGTCATAATCCGATTGTAGTTACTGAAGATGCTGATGTTGACAAAGCTATAAAAGGCCTTGTATACTCAAGGTTCTTCAATAGTGGTCAAGATTGTGCAGGTCCTGATGCAGTTTTTGTTCATAAAGAAATAAGAAATAAATTCATAGAAAAGCTAAAGGAAAAAGTTTCTAGCTTAAAAGTGGGAGACCATTCTGATCCAGATACAATATTAGGCAGGATACATAGAAAAGAAGAATTAGAAAGATTGCACAGCGTAATTGAAAGTAATAAAAGTAAAATAATTCTAGGTGGAAGAGTGGATGTGCAAAGTACAATTGTGCATCCAACGATTGTTCTATCAGGTATTGAATCTGGAAACTTAAATTATAAGGAAGTATTTGGTCCAGTTTTATTCCTTTATACGTATCAGGACGATGAGCAATTACAACTCTATTTTGAGGATAAAAATGGAGTGTACATACAAAATAAGATGTATGTTTCTTTGTTTGGAACAAGTCCATATATTGAATCTAGAGATGATAATAATTTAGTGAGGGAAAATGGTAGTGCAAAAGGTAAAGTGGGAATAGTTCTAAATAATAAGATTATACACGACATTATAATAGATAATGGAACTGTACCTTATGGTGGATACAGTAAGGGTGCATCTTCTATAATACGTAAAAGAGAAGACAAAAAATTTGAAAGCATTGCAATTCCTATATTAATTCCAGAGGTAATATATGAAATTTTTATAAAAGGGATTAAAATAAATGACTTGGTGCATAGAGTTGAATCAGAGCAAGTACAGGAGGTCATTAACAAAAAAAATTTACAAGAAACAAGACGTAAAATATCAGCAGAATTTATTAAATTAACAAAAGAAACATTTAAGGATAATCTAGTATTTGCATTTATATTCGGCAGTATAGCAAGCTCTACTTTTCAGCACAATAAAAGCGATATGGACACTTTTGTTTGCTTGAAAAAAAGGAAGAGAAAATTAGATACTTTATAAGTGAAGTGAAAGTTCTTCATGAGAAATTTAATCTAAAAGTTGACGATGATTATCCATCTGAGATAGTGGAATATTCTACTTTAATAGAAGAGATATATCATTTATACTATCAATTATATGGTATAAATTACAATCCTTGGTTAGACAATGAAAAGTATGATTACCGTTTTCTTGTAAAGTTTGAATGTTGTAGCGATAAAATATATGATATAGTGCTTTGGTCAGCTATAATTGCAACAGGTGCAAAAATTGCTTTAATCAAGAAGGATAGTAATTCATTGTGTCAGCTTAAAGAACATGCCAAAGATTTAATAGCTAGTATAATTGAAGAAATTCTACAGAATATTGAAAATATTGAAACAGCTGATTTGCCAAAAGCTTTAAAAAAAGAATATCCTGGGTGCAGCAGTAAGGAAATAGCTAGTAAATTAAGAGAATTGAACTTTTGTGAAATATTACTGCATACTATAGATTGGCCTAAGACGGAACTTATCGACGTAAAGGTAAGTAGCTATGGCAAAAAGGTTGCTTCTTGTTCACCACTTTAGTAAAATGAATTAAAAACAATGTCTAAGGTATACAATAACACAGAATCAATAAAAAGTAAGATTGTAGATATAATAGATCAAAACAAAGGTCAAGATATAGTTACTTTTGATGTGCAGAATAAAACTGTCATTGCAAAATATATGATCATTGCATCCGGTGATTCGAGCCGCCATGTAAAAGCATTAGCTGAGCACGTGATGAAAAATCTCAAGCAATATGATAAAATAGATGTAGAAGGTATGGATGAAGGTAACTGGGTGATTGTGAATTTTCAAGGTATAATGGTTCACCTATTCAGGCCAGAAGTAAGAGAATATTATAAGATAGAAGAGTTATGGAATTGATTATCCAGGTAGCTGGTATACACTTGCTCAAATGTTGTAATTTTGAAGGCAACCCTTATGAAGTTGGTGGTGTCATTCCAGTGCTTGACACTGGAATCTAGAAAACTTAATCATAAACGAGCACACCATACAACATTTTTGATGAAATTTCATAATAAACTGGATTCCAGCGTCAAGCACTGGAATGACACCATCGTTAACAACACCGTTTACACACAAAATAACATATTATGAAACATAAATCCGAGTTTTTAAATTTCATTCAAGAAAGAGGATACCTATATCAATGTACAAACATTGAAGGGTTAGACCAGCTATTATCACAAGATAATTATATAATTGCATACATTGGGTTTGATTGCACTGCACCAAGTCTGCATATTGGTAGTCTCATTCAAATTATGATGCTCCGCCACCTACAAAAATTTGGTTATAAACCAATAGTTCTACTTGGAGGTGGTACAACAAAAATTGGTGACCCTTCTGGCAAAGACAAAGCAAGAAGCTTCTTGCCGATAGAAGATATCAAACAAAATATACTAGTTATAAAGAAAACTCTCGAGAAAATGATATCTTTCGATGATGGAAAGACTGGCGCAGTGGTAGTAAATAACGCAGATTGGCTAGATAACATAAAATACATAGATTTTTTGCGTGATATAGGTGCACATTTTTCTGTAAATCGCATGTTAGGCTTTGATAGTGTGAAAATTAGGCTAGATAGGGAGCAAAATCTAAGCTTTCTCGAGTTTAACTACATGTTGTTACAAGCCTATGATTTTGTCGAGTTGAATAAAAAGTATGGCTGTCGTCTCCAGATTGGAGGATCAGACCAATGGGGAAATATAGTAAATGGAATTGAACTTGGCAAAAAGTTGAATTTATCTGAGCTGTTTGGTCTTACCACGCCTCTTTTACTAAATGCACAAGGAAAAAAGATGGGCAAAACTGAAAGTGGAGCTATATGGCTTGATGGCAGTATGCTAAATCCTTATGACTACTGGCAATATTTTCGCAATGTTGATGATCGAGATGTTGGCCGTTTTTTGAGACTTTTCACCGACTTATCAATTGATGAAATAAAAAAACTAGAGTCCTTGAAGGATCAAGAAACAAACGAAGCAAAAAAGGTTTTGGCAACAGAAGTGACGAAAATATGTCACGGTTGCAAAGAAGCCGAACTTGCACGATCTGCTGCAATCTCTGCTTTTGAAAATGAAGACAGTTCATTGCTTTCTGGTTACACTATTACAAAAGAACAAATTGCAAATGGTATACCCTTGATAGACCTGCTGTATGACACCGGTTTTGAACCTTCAAAAGGTGCGGCAAAGCGTTTAATACAAGGCAATGGATGCAAAGTTAATGATAACACTATAAACGATGTTAACTATACAATAAAATCTGAAAGCTTTAAAGGTCAGCCATTTATAAAATTATCTGCAGGAAAGAAACGCCATATTAAAATTTTAGTGAGTGAAGTAAGAAAGTAAATTTGTCTCTGTTCAGCAGAATAGCAAAATAAGGTAGCCAAGAAAAGACAATTATAGGAACAAATGGATATCATTGAAGCAGCTGACACTGTGGCAGAATCGCTAGGCAACCCTACTATCGCTAGCAGTTTCTTGCTGTCGATTTGCTGAGATTGGTTTATCAACTTGAGTATCAGGCTTTGACAATTTATATATAGCATTGCCAACTATTAGTGCTGTTGCTGTAATTGCAACTACTGCTATCACTATAGGTATTAACTCAGCTGTAATTGCTCCGGCTGTAAAAAGTGCTATAGATATAGCAGTACCTAATAATGCAGTTACTCCACCGGCAATCCACCCTTTCTTGATTGCTTGACAATTAAGATAGTATAAAGGAGTCTCTCCCCACATATCTACTGCATTAACATTGACACCTCTTTCTACAAGAGCATCTATTATGGCCATACTGCGAAATAAAGCAGCATAGTGTAAAGGAGTCCTTCTCCATATATTTATTGCATTAACATCTGCACCTTTTTCTATGAGAGCGTTTGCTATGTTTATACTATCAAGATAAGTAGTATTATGTAAAGGAGTATCTCCTTTTACATCTTTTTCATTAACATTTGCCCTTTTTTCCATGAGAGCCTTCGCTATATTTTCTAGGTTAAAGGAAGCCACCAAGTGCAAAAGAGTCGCTTTTTCACCATCTTTAAACACATAATTTATATCAAAGCCAGACTTTTCCCACTCTTCATATTCCTTTGAATATCTTTTCAGCTCATTTTGTATTTTTTCAATTACGTTATCTTTGCTTAAATCTTTGTCAACATTAACTAAACTCAATAATTCGTGCCAATTTGAAATTTCCATTGCCATAACCTTACCTTTAATTTTCAATAATGTATTTAATTATATGATAAGAAGTCAATTTAAATAAATTACACATACATGGAACTTATCAGATAAATATATAATATGAACTAGATTCCAGCGGGCTTTGTTGCATCACTATCTATGAAAGGCTAACTATACAAGCAGCTTATTGAAAATCTTATTTTTTGCAATCAATCTGATTAAATTTAAGAATAGTAATTTATTGTTTGTACTAGTAAATTTAATTCTACTTAAAATAGCTAAAGCATTGAAATTCTTGAATTCTAGCTAGATTAGTGAATGATAGTAAAACTTCTTTTACTTAAATTTAGATATTTACTGACTGTCCTTACTATAAATGCTAG
Organism: Wolbachia endosymbiont of Nasonia giraulti; assembly: GCF_048054155.1. NCBI lineage: Bacteria > Pseudomonadati > Pseudomonadota > Alphaproteobacteria > Rickettsiales > Anaplasmataceae > Wolbachia > Wolbachia endosymbiont of Nasonia giraulti. Next base: position 17,274 of record NZ_JAFEVH010000004.1, on the reverse strand, counting down.
AATAACAAGCTATTGATATTCTACATTTTTATCTTTTATCCATCGTAGATAGCGATGCAACAAAGCCCAATAGCGTCAACTTAAGGAAAGATGTTAAGGAGTAAAATACTGTAAAAAATAGGACCTTTGGTTTCTATTTTATTTCAATAAAGAAGATATCAGTAAAGCTTATCTATTAAGGTGTCACATAGAGGAGTGCTATAAACGACTCAAAGTAGAAGCAGAATTAGAGAATTTTTCTGGGATAAATTTAGAAACAAGAGTTTTGTGCAAACTTGGTCATGTGCAATACTTCATATGTGTGATGCACAAGAGCCTTGGAACCCAGATCAAATTGCTGAGTATCGTTTAAATTTTTCAGTTTTATTTGGTGTAATGAGACAGAAACTTTATCAGGTGCTTATTAGCACCAAAAAACTTTCAAGCCCTTTTTAAAATACGCACTAAAGTTAACGTGAAGATTGTATAGCCTCAATAAAGTAGATAAGCCTAAACGCCATCATGCCTTTAGGAGAGCTTGCTAATTTATTCTCTTAAGTTAACGCCATTGCCTGAACAAATACATAAAAAAGTAGTACTTGCAAGAAAGAGTTACTTAAGAAATTAATTAACTTTGCTATTTTCTCTAACATACCTAGAAGAAATAGATACATTATCTAATGCGGTCCTAATACTAGCATTGTTCTCATTAACAACTATAGCTAGCTCACAAGCATTCAAAGTATATCTACCATATGGAAACAGTACAGTACTTACTTCAGTAAATGCATCTTGTAGCATGGTACTATTTTGAGCTCGTATTAAAATAGAATTGACACATTCATTATTACCTTTATATATAGCAAAGGCAAGTGGTTTAATGACATACGTCACGCCTGGAAACTGCACAATATCTTTAGAAGTAAGGATATTTCGCAGTGTATCACTATTTTGAACTCGTATTAAAATAGAATTGATACATTCGTTATTGCCTTTATATATAGCAAAGCTAAATGGCGTTAAAGTATACGCTATAATATTTAAATACTGTACAATATTTCTAGAAGCAAGAATATCTTGTAATATACCATTTTCTTGGGCTTTTGTTAAAATAACATTAATATGCCTTCCCTTATTATGATGTATGGCAAAGCCAAGCGATGTTAAGGTGTACATCAAACCATTTTGATAGTTTATAATATTTGCAGTAGTAAGAATATCTTGTAGTATACCATTGTTTTGAGCTTGTTCTAAAATAGAATTAACACATTCATTATTGTCTCCATGTATGGCTAGGCTAAGCAGTGTTAAAGTGCGTACTCCATCTGTTGAAAATCGTGTAGTACATCCAGTGATAAGAACTTTTAGTAAATCATTTCTTGAAGCTGCTTTCAAGATATTACTGATGCTCCTTCCATTCCATATGGATCTTTTTAGCTGAAAATACAAACCTTTTTGTTTTCGTGTTAAATTTTGATGATTTAGCATATTTTTGTAACCTCGCTTTAAAGTCAGTGCAGTTTAATTATTCTATGTTAGTATACACCGATAGAAAAAATTTCATCATATGTTCTGGAAAAAATTTACACAGGTTAATGAGGAAATCGTAAGAGAGAGCCTAAAAAAGGTTATAGAGAAGAAAAGTGGTAAGAATGTTGGTGTAGTATCCTCAATTGTTATTAAGGGTAAAGATGTTGCTTTTGCTCTTGAAGTTACTGAGCCAAATGAAGAATTAAGAAAAAATTGTGAGCAAGCTGTTAAGGCGATACCGGGAGTAGGGAAGGTTACTGTAGTTGCTACTGGTCAAAAACAAGCTAGGCAACAAAAAGCTAAACTTCATATCGAAGGAGTGAAAAATATAATTGTCGTTGCTTCTGGTAAAGGAGGTGTGGGTAAGTCGACAGTTGCACTAAATCTAGCTCTTTCGTTAGCAGAATTAAAACATAAAGTTGCGCTAGTTGATGCAGATATATATGGTCCTTCGATTCCTAAAATGTTGGGCACTGAGAAATTAAAACCAGAAATACAGAGTGGTAAAGCAATGCCTATAGAGAAACATGGTCTCTATACTATTTCAATTGGCTATTTTATTGATAAGGACCGGGCAGCAATATGGCGTGGACCTATGATCACAAAAGCACTTTACAATTTGCTAATGGGAACAAGGTGGTCTGATATAGAATATTTAATCATTGATACACCTCCTGGCACTGGCGATGTACATTTAAGTCTGATGGAGAATTTTAGTTTAACTGGAGCAATAATAGTTTCAACTCCACAGGAGCTTGCTTTAGTCGATGCACAAAAAATTTATGATATGCTCACAAAGCTCAGCGTGCCAATTATCGGCATTGTGGAAAATATGAGCTATTTTGTTCAAGATAATTCAAAAATACACATATTTGGAAAAGGTGGTGCAAAAAAAATGTCTGAAGAGCTGGGAGTCAAACTCTTGGGCAGAGTTCCTCTAGATCCGCAAATATGTAGTGCTTCTGATTGTGGAGACCCTTCAATGCTAAGTGAGGATTTAGTAAGGATTTATGAAGGCATTGCTAAAGATGTTAGGTCTTTTGTATGCAGTCTATAAAGTTTTTTTAAACTACTTTTAAAATAGGTAGAATGTAATTTTAGGTGAATAAAATATTTCAAATGGCAGCAGCTACCTCGTATCTGAACAGACAATAGACTTCTTGGATAACTTAGGAAACAAGTAGTAGAAGCAATATTAGGGAAGGTATAAATTTTGAGCAGGTAAGTAAACTTGATGAAGAGAAGCTTCGAAGACTAAGAGGAGTAAAAGGAAAAACATTGGAAAAATAATAGAAATTTTAATAGAGGAAGAGGCCAAGAAAAAGGCAAGAGGAGGAAAACCAAATAAATAATGCATATTTATTAATAGCACTCGAATATTTGTGTAAATACCGTACATATTTCCATATAGCGCAAAGCTATAGAATAAGTGAAAGTTCTTGCTAACAGCTGAATAGAAGATGCATTGATAAAACATCCAGATTTCAGGAAGATAAAGAGCTATTAAAGTTAAATAGGAGTATGCAAAAGTTTTATAAAAAGGGAATGTTCAACTCCCCCATAGAAGATCAAAAAATATCCTTAGGTTATCCAAGAAGTCTATTGTTGGTAAACATAAAAGGCTATTTGCCTTTTTATCTAGTTTATGCAGGAGATCTATATTTATTGTTGAGTGTGATTTTAGGCATTTCTGCTAAAACGCAACTTTTAAATCGCCAAAATTTCTGGGAACGTTCAAAAAAGTGTGTCAAACCGCATTTTCAATTCAACTCAATTTTTAACCTACCAGGAAAAAAGATATCAAGTTGAGACATAGTTAAAGCCCAATTAGGCAAAGCAGTAATCCACTTTTGCTCTACCTTTTTTATAGCACAATATACCTGTTTGTACAAGGCATTTGTACTGGTAAATGAACCTTTAGTTTTAGTAAATTTCCTGATTTGTCTATGCAACCCCTCAATTGGATTGGTGGTGTAAATCATCTTCCTAACTGGCCCAGAATACTTAAAATAACTAGATAAATTTTCCCAATTGTTTTGCCACGATTTTGTAACTAAGGGATATTTTTCACTCCATTTTTCTTCCAGCTCAAGCAAATAATTCTCAGCGATTTCTTTACTTGAAGCACGATATATTTTTTTTAAATCATTCATGAAAACTTTTACATCTTTGCTAGATACATATTTCAGTGAATTCCTTATCTGATGCACTATACATAGCTGTACTTCTGCTTTAGGAAATACACTATTTATAGCTGTAGGAAAGCTTTTTAGTCCATCAATGCAGGCAATTAGAATATCTTCTACTCCTCTTTCTTTGAGGTCATTTAGAACTCCCAACCAGAAGTTAGCTCCCTCACTTTCAGCCAAATAAAAACCTAATACTTCTTTTCTGCCATTTTGATTTATGCCCAATATATTATACATGCATTTACTTATACAATGTCCGTCCTCCTTGACCTTAAAGAACATGCCATCCATAAACACTATTGGATACACTGATTGCAGTGGGCGGCTGCGCCATTCATTGATTACTGGAAGCAGTTTATCAGTAATACTAGATATCTCTGCTGCTGATATTTTGTGGTCATATATTTCCTCAACGTGTGAAGCTATGTCTCTGTATCCCATGCCACTGGCGTATGTACTTAAGACCTTTGCTTCAAGTTCTGGATGTAGGCTTGTTTGCCTTTTTTTGACTATTTGCGGTTCAAAGCTTCCCTCCCTATCTCTTGGTGTTAGCAGCTCAAATGAGCCTGCACTCGTGCGTAAAGTTTTTGCGTTTCTCCCATTTCTTCGGTTATTTTCTTCACTTTCAGCTGACATGTGGCTTTCTATTTCACCTTCCAGACTTGCCTCTAGCAACCTTTTTATAAACGGTGTTAATGCTCCATCTCTTCCTGTCAATGGTCTTCCTTCTCGTATAGATGACAGGATATTTGTTTCTAATTCTTTATAATCTACCAAACCAGTAGTTCTATTTGCTTGACTCATATCAAACCTCCATTTTTTATATCAATTTATTACTTTTTTTTCGGTTTGATACACTTTTTTGAACGTTCCCAAATTTCTCCTTGCCTTTACTAATTCCGATTCTTGGAGTGCACACATAATCTGGTTTGAGGTGATATTCATAGAGACAAAATTCATGACTTATAGTAAGGTCTTGTTTATTATGTTCTTTTGTAATGTTTAATTTTTTGCACAGTATGCCTGGCCCGCCTAAATTTGCTTCAAGCGGTTCAGTGAGCTTTAATCCTCGTATTAACACTGCTGCTGGAAATCCTTCTGCTTCTGTTACAATATTTAGACAATAGTACATTCCATATATAAAATATACGTACGAAAACCCTGGCGTACCAAACATTACTGAGGTTCGATTAGTATAGCCTCTTGCTGCATGACAAGCTGGGTCATCCATTCCTATATACGCTTCAACTTCAGTTATTATTCCACTAAAATTAGAAAATTTCAGCATCTTCCCTAGCAGCTCCCCAGCTACGGTTAAAGTTGGTCGTTCATAGAAATTTCTTGGTAATATTGTGTTATTCATCATAGAAGTACAAGTTACTTACATTTGTAAGCAAGTTATACTATTTTTGCTTTTTCTTATTTATTTAGTCAAGAGCATCTCTGAGAAGTAGAAGTTGGTGTTGTTGTCACATTTGTTACATCTGTTGAAGGCTGCTGTAAAACCTTGACTGATTCAGAGCTCTTTTGTTGCAATTGCGGTACTAACGCTTCATATAAAGATTTTGGCTCACGTCTCTTAACTATTTTGACTTCTTTATTTGCACGCAACTGCTCTGCAGTAACACCGTTGCCTTCAAGTAGAGTTACACCATTCTTACCATCAATGTTAACTTTAATTTTGCATTCTCTTCCATCAACATACCACTTTAAAGTCATTTCATATAACCCACTAATTATTTCATAAACTCTTTCCTCATTATCACTATCATTATTAATATAGCAACATGCCCCCCTCTTTTTTTCTTGATTAGGATGACAAAATGTAATTGTTCTTACACCATACTCTTTACATATACTACCGCCTAGAAGTTTAGCTATATCTACTCCTTCTTTATTGGCATGTAGCACAACTCTCACGGTGGGGTAAACAATATTACCTTCCCTTTTGCCTTCTTTTATCATTATGGACCCTATAGTATGATTTTTCATACCTTCAGATATCTCTGCTTTAATTTGGTCAGCAATTTTACCTATGATCTCTTTGCCATGATAGTGAGATTCTCCTTTCTTCGGAGAAAAAGGCTCTTTGTTCGTAGTATTAGTGTCTGGATCATTCTGTAACTCAAAGAATTTATCCCATTCTTCATCACTGTCTAATTTTATATATCCACGCTTGTTTTTGTCTAATGCTGATTTAGACTTATTATGAGTACTATAGAATGCTGAAATGGTTCCAAAAAGCTTTTTAACATAACCTAAACCTAACATATATTACCTCTTACCATTAACAAAATATTAGTATGCAAACTTTGTCATAATTAATCAACAACTAATTTATCATAAATAAAATGAGCTGCTAAAAAGGTATAAATTGAGGTTAGGTAAAGCTTTTGGTATAATACCTAGTCAATTTGAATAGGCAAGTGATCTTAGCTAAAAAGACGTTTTTTATCTCATTTATTTTTGGGTTTATTCTCTTTCCCTATTTTATAAAACTTCTAAAAAAGATAAGTAAAGATGGACAACCAATCAGATCATATGGACCAGAAAGTCATTTAATAACAAAAAAGAATATACCACCTATGGGTGGAATAATAATACTCACTTCTGCTTTATTACCAATCCTGTTTTGGACTCAATTAACACAAGAAATTTTATTTTTAGTATTTATAACCCTATTTTTTGCTCTACTTGGATTTATTGATGACTATTTAAAATTGAAAACAAATCACCACCGAGGTTTAAGTGCAAAAACCAAAATACTTATTCAGTTTGTCGTTACTCTGGTCTGTATGTTTATACTTAAGCTACAATCTGCTGAAGGTTTTACAAAAATTTCTCTATTTAGAGAAGTAGCAATCGACCTTGGCTATCTATATCTTCCGTTTGCTGCATTTGTTATTGTTGGCTCTGCCAATGCTGTGAATCTCACAGATGGTTTGGATGGCCTTGCTGCAACTCAAGCCATTACTTCCTTTGCTTTTTTGGGACTAGTTGCATACATCACTCGGACAGATGTAAACATTACTTTCTTCTGCATTGCATTTATAGGAGCTATTTTAAGTTTCTTGTGGTTTAACACACATCCAGCAAAAATATTTATGGGTGATGTTGGAAGCCTATCAATCGGTGCAGCTTTAGGACTCACTAGTGTTCTAATTAAAAAAGAAATGCTTTTTGCCGTTATTGGAATAATCTTTGTAATAGAGACTTTATCTGTGATTATTCAGGTATCATATTTTAAATATACAAAATTTAGATATGGAGCAGGAAGAAGAATTTTCCTTATGACACCAATACATCATCACTTTGAAAAGAAAGGGTGGTCAGAAAATACAATAGTTATAAAATTTTGGATAATTTCTTTCGTTTGTTCGATTTTTGCTTTAACTTTCTTATTATAGGAACTATGAAATATCCAGATTTCACATTAGAAAATACATTATCAGGAATTATAGCAGGAGTAGATGAAGTTGGAAGAGGTCCGCTTGCCGGTCCAGTGATATCTGCAGCTGTAATATTTACTGATAGAGATACGGTTATTGATGGAATAAACGACTCAAAAAAGCTAACCCCTAAGTGTAGGCAAGTTCTATACGAAAAAATAACGTCTGTTGCAAAATTTGGTATAGGAATGGCAAGTGTAGAGGAGATAGACTCATACAATATCTTGCAAGCAACAAAGCTTTCAATGAAACGTGCTCTGGTAAATTTAGATTTAGAACTAGATTATGTGTTAGTTGATGGTAATCAACCACCTGAAGTAAAATGGCAAGTAAAATCTATAGTGAATGGTGATAGCTTAAGTATATCAATCGCAGCCGCTTCAATCGTTGCAAAAGTTACAAGAGATCGGCTTATGGAAGAATTGCATAATAAACATCCTCAATATAATTGGTATAAAAATAAAGGATATGGAACAAAAGAACACCTCAGCGCTATTGGCCTTCATGGAATTACGAAGCACCATAGAAAGAATTTTGCACCTATAAGAATACTATAGCCTTTAATCACTTACCTTTTTTGAAAGGTATGTTTTCATTAAACAGGCAGACTGTACTTGATCCGTTTCTTAAGGTAAATACCGAGCTTACTCTTTCAATTATCAGGTAGTCATCAACTGTACGAAAATTTATCAAGGACTCATATCCTGCAGAATCAACCATAAAAACTGCCGGGAAATCAGAGTTTATTTTATTAAATTGTAGATATGTAAATTTTCCGTCATCAAAAACCTTAATTGGTATTATTGATTGACTGCCTTTAACGTGCGAGATGGAATAGTTAAAATTCAAGCCTTTCTTTATAACCTCAATATCACTTATATCAGGGATAGTGGTATAACTAGCTTGCTCTAGAATATCACCGTTACTCGTTGAATAAATTTCATCACTGTTGAACAGTGGATAAAGAAACCTTACTTCATATGCTAACCTTGGATCATCTAGCCCGTTTGCTTCTTCAGCATGAAATTCGAAATAATAAACTCTTTTATTGGTAATTATAGTTGCATTAGTATCGGCAATATCATCTATAGGCTTAATAAATAATCTATTACCTTGAGGAAGGAGTTGCCAACCGGTTGCATCACCCATTGAAAGACTCTCTATTACCTCCCCTGGCTCAAACAATATGCTGGATTGATAACCATAAAAGCCCGTGTACTTATGTATAGCCTGTGGATTATAATTCATTACCTTTATGTGGTTATCACCAGCTATTGGTCTTGGTTCCTGTTTTGCAAGTGCATAACCACCACAAAAAAATAATAGTGCAACAAAGAGTACCCTAATCATAGTACCAAAATAAACTGATCTTTATTTTATCATTGATAGACATGTACTGCAACTATCAAGCTATCCCAGTAGTAAGCGACAGAAGATGCAAGCTTCATAATAATTCATTACTGCAGGAAAAAATTCTTTAAACATTATTTTCATATATGTTAAAATGAGTTGTGAGGTAAATTAGGGAGTGTTAAATAAACCATACGCGTCAAGTTAAGGAAAAGTAGTATAAGGAAGAAAGGAAACGAAAAAAACTATTTTATATATTAAGTAATAAAGTTATTAATTTATAGATTCTTCTGAAAAAATCATCTTCTTCTAGATAAGAACTCCCTAAAAAAATAAATGTAACAAATAAAATGCCCATCTCAAATGTTGCTATATTTCACGATATTTCCTTAACTTGACGCGTATGGTTTATTTAACACTTCCTGCAAATTAACTACAGATTTCATGTCTAGGTTACTCCACAAAATTTTTTCTTTCCTTATCCAAGATTCAAATTTATAGTATCGAGTCCTTTTCATGAAATATGAAGCCATCTCAAGTTATAGTTAAGCCTATATTCAGCGAGTTACTTTCGCAAATACAATTGATTTTAGTGTTATAATGCTCTAACAGTAAAGAAGTCATATAGATACTAATGTTTTTTGTGTCCAAAGGAATATCATTTTTTTTTGTTAACTTGCTTACTAATGATGTGCTTATTGATCTATGTTCATTTTCTACTTTTATAGTTAGTAGTGTTTTATCTTCTGTTTTAGCCAGCAAAATAGACACTAATTCAATTTGTGCCACTGCACTGACTATAGTTATCACCATATTGGAGATTATCTTATTTATTCTTTCAATTAAGTCTTCTGTAGGGCATTCACTTATCTTCCACTTAAGCTTTACTTTTTTTTTAATAAATAATTTTCTATATTGGATTTAGTCTTATCAAAGCTGCTATTATCTGATGAACGAGAATACGCTTGCTTCATAACTTTATATTTATATATTAAATCATTAGAGCTTTCTTCAAGTAGTGATGTTATTTCTTTTAGCATATTAGAATTGTTTTCTTCAAGCTCTTCCAATCCACCCACTATTCCTTGCATAGAACTAGCAAAATCATGAAGAATTCGTCCTGATAGGCATTCTGTTATTAACATTATGTTTTTATTCATTGGATAAAAGTATAAATGATTTAAGTTAACCCTATATTGGTAGGCACGTAGTAGTCAATTTAAGAGAAAGTTTCGTTGCGCTTTTTGTGTCAAAGCATTAATGTAGTATTAATAATTATAAGATTTATGAAGGCGCTATGAGTACTTATGCTAAATCTGGAATAGACCTTAAACTATATAATGAACTAATAAAAAAAGTTAAACCTATTATTGAAAAGACTAAAGGAGAAGAAGTAATTAGTGAAGTAGGATCATTTTCCGCATTGTTTGACTTTTCTTCGCTGAGTAAGAAATACGACCATCCAGTACTTGTTTCCTCAACTGATGGAGTGGGCACAAAACTATTAATAGCTCAAGAGGTGAATAAGCATGATACTATAGGTATAGACTTAGTTGCAATGTGTGTAAATGATTTACTTGCACAAGGAGCAACACCTTTATTTTTTCTTGATTACTTTGCAACAGGCGTTTTAAACAAAAACGTTTTATTGTCTGTAATCCAGGGCATTGCAGAAGGGTGCAAGGAATCTAAAATAGCATTAGTTGGTGGAGAAACTGCAGAAATGCCTGGAATGTATGGTAACAATCACTATGACCTTGCAGGGTTTGTGGTTGGTGTTGTTGATCGAAAGCAAATTCTTCCAAACTGTAGTATAATGAAAGCAGGTGACTGTGTAGTTGGTTTAGAATCAAATGGAATTCACTCAAATGGATTTTCTTTGGTGCGCCATATTTTTAAAAGCTTAGGTATAAATTATAATGATATATCTCCATGGAATAATAAATCTTGGGGTGAAATATTACTGAAGCCAACAAAGATATATGTTGATTCTTTGTTGCCTATTATGCCAAAGGTAAAAGGCGTTGCGCATATAACAGGTGGCGGGTTAATAGACAATATTCCAAGAATTCTCTCAGGAAATTTATTTGTAGACATAAATATTAATTCTTGGAAATGGCCAGATATATTTTTATGGCTGAAAGAAGAAGGCAAAATAGAAAAGAGAGAAATGTTAAAAACATTTAATTGCGGCATAGGTATAGTACTGATTGTAGATCCCGATAATATGAAGGATGTGGAAAGCCATTTCCAAAAGCGTGGAGAAAAAATTGAGATTATTGGAAAACTTGATGAAGCATGTCAGCCTCCACTTGATAGAGTAGTATTTAGTTAGTCTAACTTTACCGACAGTCTTTTTGCAACTTCTGAGTATGCTTCCTTTAAGTTTCCTAGATTTAAACGGAAAACATCTTTGTCTAGCTTTTTATGAGTATTTTTATCCCATAGCCTACAATTATCAGGGCTGATTTCATCGGCTAAAATGATTTTAGTGCTGTTGTTTATCAATTTGCCAAATTCTAACTTGAGATCAACTAAATATATATTTGCATTTGAAAATAGGTCGACTAAGATTTTGTTGATCTTTAAAGTTGTAGTTTTAACTTCTTCCATTTCTTTATGGGATAACCAACCAAAATATAGTATGTGATTTTCATTCACCATTGGGTCGGCTAGGTCATCATTTTTGTAAAAAAACTCGATTATAGGAGATGTAAGTGCCTCACCTTCTTTGATATTAAAACGTTTGCAAAAGCTGCCAGCTGCAATATTTCTAACCACTACCTCAAGAGGTATTATCTTGAGCTTTTTGACTAGCTGTTCTCTTTCGTTTAGAGCTTTTATAAAGTGCGTGCTAATTCCTGCTTCTTCAAGCTTTTCCATGATAAAAGCACTAACATGATTATTAATTATTCCTTTGCCCTCAATAATTTCATATTTTTCCTTATTGAATGCTGTAACATCATCTTTAAAGTACTGTATAACAGTTGATGAGTCTTCAGTTTCAATAATGACTTTGGCTTTACCTTCGTATATAGTTTTATTCAGTGGCATATTTAATTTAACTATGTATCATATCAATTTACTGTTCTTAGAGTATAGCCCCAAATAACTTAAAATAAACCTTAATGGCGTTCAATGTTACAATATTAACCATATTTCCAGAAATGTTCCCCGGATTTTTGAACTATTCTCTTGCTGGAAGAGCGTTGGAAAAAAAAATATGGAATCTTGAAATAGTAAATATTCGTTCTTTTGCTAAAGATAAACATTCAACTGTGGATGATGTTCCATATGGAGGTGGAGCAGGGATGGTTATGCGCCCAGATGTGATTGGTAATGCAGTTGATAATGTGCTTTCTGCTCATAAAAATACTAGATTTATTTATATGACTCCATCTGGTACAAAATTTAATCAGAGAATTGCAAAGGAGTTAACAGAAATTCCTCATGTAACAATATTGTGTGGTCGATTTGAAGGTGTTGACCAAAGAGTAGTTGATGTGTATACTCCTTATGAGTTAAGTATTGGAGATTATATACTTTCGGGAGGTGAGCCAGCTGCGATGGTGGTTCTTGATGCATGTATTAGGCTTCTTCCAGGTGTAGTAAATAATTTCGATAGCGTTGCTGAAGAAAGTTTTAGTTATAGTGGTGGTATGCTTGAATATCCTCAATATACTAGGCCTGAGCAGTGGAGTAGGTACAAAGTTCCTGAGGTTCTGTTGTCTGGCAATCACAGAAAAATAAGTGATTGGAGAAGGGAACAGTCATACGTTAGAACAAAGGAACGTCGACCTGAATTGTTGAATGGAGATGATAAATGACAAACTTGCTTGAAAAATTTAACGAACAACAAATACAAAGATTAGCCAAAGAGATGCCGGTTTTTTGTCCTGGCGATGATTTGAAGGTCACTTTTAAGGTAGTTGATAGTACGGGTGAGCGTATACAGATATTTGAGGGCGTATGTATATCAAAAAGAAATCGTGGATTACACTCTTCTTTTTCAGTTAGAAAGGTAAGTCATGGAGAAAGTATAGTATCACAATTTTTTGTTTACTCTCCTGCATTAATTTCAGTACAAGTGATGAGAAAGGGAAAGGTCCGTAGAGCAAAATTATATTATCTGTGCAAGCTATTTGGGAAAGCTGCAAGGATCAAAGAACGTACTACTTATGTTAAAAAAAAATCTAAGTAGATACAATAGGGAGTGATGTCAATTGTATCATCTCAAAACCCTCTCTTATTATCCCAATGTGTGACGCACAACTGTACTTTGCCTCCCGCTGTGGTGTCATCCCAGTGTTTGACACTGGGATCCAGATTCTCCTTTTGGTTTGTGCTTTCATGGAAAATATAAAAATTATTTGCAGGCAAAGCCTGCTAGATCTCAGTGTCAAGCACTGGAAAAAGGGGAAAGTTTTTTCAAATCCTCATGTAAAGAAAAGTAAATGAGTATAAAGAAAAACTTTCTTAAGTTACTTCAATCTAAGCGCGTACATGCTCGTGTAAAAAGAAAAAATAAAAAGAACAGAGCGTTACGCTTTTGTTCTTTCACGGCACTAGTTATCTCACTTGGCTGTCCTGTGTGTATATTGTTGAGTATATTAGTTAACTCTTACAGTGCTTTAACAGTAACGAAAATTTTATTGCCAGTTGAAATAAATGCTGATCTTATTTTAACTAATAATCCTGGTGATTTACGATATAAGTCCATTGGCTTACTCAACAATTCTTTACGTAAGGTGTTTGAAGGAACTGATTTTAAAGACGGTGACGAAATTTTAAGTCGTAATTCTTACAAAGAACTAGAGAAATTTTTTCGTAAGAGAGTAAAAAATAGTGGTGAATATGAGATCTGGTTTACCGCGTCAAGTATAATTAATTCAATAAATAAAGATAAACATTTGAATGATCGTTATGCTAAATTACTTGATTGGCTAAAAGAAAAGGGGAGAGTGAAAAAATTTTTTAATAAGTCTTTATTCCTTAAATCTGACTCTCGTGAACCTGAGAATGCAGGGATTTTAGGGGCATTTATCGGTTCATTAATGACAATTATAGTATGCTTAGCGTTGGCATTGCCAATAGGAATTATGTCAGGTATCTGTCTTTATGAATTTATGCCTAGAAATAGGCTAATAACCAGTATTGTAGAAATTAGCATGAATAACCTTGCTGCAGTGCCTTCAATAATATTTGGTGTGGTAGGACTGACTCTCTACTTGGGCATATTTGGGTTACCCCGTTCTTCACCGCTTGTTGGCGGGATGACTCTTTCATTTATGATGCTGCCTAATATTATTATTGCAACAAAAAATGCCTTTACAAACGTTCCTATTGCAATAAAAGATGCAGCGTTTGCGCTAGGTGCACCTCACATCAAGGTGATATTGGATCACTCTTTACCGATTGCATTGCCACGGATAATACATGGTGCAGTGCTTGCAATTGCAAGGATTTTAGGCGAATCTTCCCCTTTACTTATGATAGGCATGGTAGCATTTATTGCTGATACACCTACATCCTTCTTCGATCCGGCAACTGTTTTACCTGTACAAATATACATATGGTCAAGTAGTCCTGAAATTGCATTTATTGAGCTTGCTGCCATTGCAATTATAGCTTTATTGTTAATGCTATTTGCTTTGAATTTAATAGCAAATTTTGTAAAAAGAAAGTTTGAGTTTTTTGATTCATGAAAATTATTGTTTTATCTGGTTATGGCTTGAATTGTGAAAAAGAAACTGCATTTGCATTTATGGAATGCAGCAGAAAGCTTGGTATTAATAATATTGAAGTAAAAATCGTTCACATTAATGAAGTTATAAGTAATTCAGATGAACTAAAATCAAGTAATATACTTGCAATTCCAGGAGGTTTTTCTTACGGTGATGACACTGGTGCTGGCAATGCATTTGCTTTGCGTATAAAAAACAACTTGTTAGACGAATTTCAAAATTTCTTATCTCAGGATAAGCTTATTATAGGGATATGTAATGGTTGCCAGATATTAGTAAAGTTAGTTCCAGAATTCTCTAATCTAGCTTTAACCTCTAATGATATAGGTAATTACCAATGTCGTTGGATTAGAGTGAGAGTTAATCCGCAGAGTAATTCTGTTTGGCTACGGGGCCTGAGTGAACTATATCTCCCTATTGCTCATGGGGAAGGCAAATTTTTTATGGATCAAGATACTTTGAATCAATTGATTGAAGATAATTCCGTTGCACTGCGTTACGTTGATGAAAATGGTGACTATGCAAATTTACAATTTCCTTACAATCCAAACGGATCTATATACGACCTGGCAGCTTTATCAGATAAAAGTGGAAGAGTACTAGCTTTAATGCCTCACCCAGAGAGAGGAATATTTTTTACTCAGCAGGACAACTGGCCTCTTGAAAAAGAAAAATGTAAACGTTCAGGAGTGGCTATGCCAAAATATGGTGATGGAATGCTCATATTTGAGAATGCACTAAAATATTTTGCGTAAGTATTACAATACGTTACATACAACAAGTTTTTAAACCATAAAAAGTTACTTGATCAGGTCCTGTTATGACAATAAATCCTTATCTTTGATCTGCAGAGTAGCTTTCTCTAACGTTAGGGATATAATTGTTCCACTTTCCAATTGCTTTTCTCAACAAGAGTATATCTAAATCTAGTGTGTCTCCTATATTCACCTTCTTGCCAAAATTCAATTACCTTTGGGATTACGCAAAATCCCACCCAAAAGTCAGGACGAGAAACTTGTGTATTGTGAAATTCTTTCTCTTTCAATTCTATAGCCTGCTCAAAATCTTGCCAATTTTTCAGAACTCTTGATTGTTTTGAGCACCACGCGCTAATTTGACTATCGCGTGCTCGAGAAGAGAAATATTCGTCAGCCTTTTTGCCGCTTAGAAGCCTAACTTCTCCTTCAATTCGTACTTGTCTAGAAAATTCTGTCCAATGAAATACGAGTGCAGCTTTGGGGTTCTCAGTCAATTCTTTTCCTTTTCTACTGTTTACGTTAGTAAAGAACACAAAACCTTCCTTACTATATTCCTTTAGTAATACCACTCTTGCAGATGGAATGCAGTCTTTGCTACACGTTGCTAGCGTCATTGCAGTTGACTCTTTACACGGAAAATTAAGTACTTCTTGATACCACTTTGAAAACAAATCAAAAGGATCTTTTTCAGGTAAGAGTGTCATATGCAAAAATAAAATTTAATTCTGACATGCATTGCAAAAATAAGTGCTACGACCATTTTGTCGTATAAGTGTTATGATATTGTTGCAGATTCTGCAAGGTTTTTGCACTTTACCATATACGTAAAAGTTATTTTGAAAGTATCCAGCAGATCCAGATGGTTGTGCATAATCTTTCAGTGTTGAACCACCAGCAGCAATTGCATCACTCAGAGTATTTTTTATTTCGATAGCAAGTTTTTCGCACTCTATATATGTTAAATCTTGCGCTAGCCTAAGTGGTGATATGCGAGCTCTAAATAAGCTCTCAGAAGCATATATGTTACCTACGCCAACTATTAGCCTATTATTCATTAATACTGATTTGATATTTGCTTTTCTGTTCTTTAGCAACTTCTGTAAATAATGTCCGTCAAATTCATCTGTGAGGGGTTCTATTCCTAGGTTATTAAAAAAATTTAGTTCTTGCTCTCTGTTTAAAACAATCACTAATCCAAACCTTCTTGGGTCATTAAAGATTAGTGAAGTGTTGTCAGAAAATAAGAATATCACATGATCATGTTTGTTCTGTGCTTGATTGTCTTCAGCATATATAAGCTTTCCGCTCATGCCGAGGTGTATGATTACAGCCATACTAGCATCTATATTCGAGATTATATATTTACCTCTACGCTTGATATCATTTATAACTTTGCCCTTTAGCAAATCATCAATATTTTTTGTTATTGGTACACGCAAATTACAATTATTGACTGTCACATTGCTTATTTTCTTATTTTTGATTTTATCAAATAAGAAGTTAGAGATGACTTCCACTTCTGGCAGCTCTGGCATGATACCTCCTTAAAAACTTAAGTTTCTGATGGTAATTTTGTCGTTAAAGCTTCCTCAAATATGTTTGGGTATTCTGCGGCGCTTTCTCCTAAAAATTCCTCACCACAAACAAATTTTGAAAGGGGTCTGCTTTGTCTACTCTGTTGCTGTTTTTTTCTTTTTAGAATATTTTGCTTTAAAGCTTTTGCCAATCTTTTTCTCTCTTCTTCTTTTTCCTTATTTTTTTTTATGTTATTCATTATCATAATACGTGAACTTGCCGTTGTAGCTCAGGTGGTAGAGTACGTCATTGGTAATGACGAGGTCCCAAGTTCGAACCTTGGTAACGGCAGTTTAGAGGACGATATTCATAAAGTCAACCCTCTAGATGCTAATTAGATTATAGAAAAATGTCTAGTAAATACCTTTTATACACTACCATTAAGCTGCTTTTTCAGTATCACTATTCAATAATACCTGCCGTAATTTTTCTTTAGAAAATCCATG
Organism: Wolbachia endosymbiont of Nasonia giraulti; assembly: GCF_048054155.1. Lineage (NCBI taxonomy): Bacteria > Pseudomonadati > Pseudomonadota > Alphaproteobacteria > Rickettsiales > Anaplasmataceae > Wolbachia > Wolbachia endosymbiont of Nasonia giraulti. The sequence continues at coordinate 254 of NZ_JAFEVH010000004.1, read as the reverse complement.
CATTAAAAGAAATTGTATAATCCTTTGCCAAAAATCCCTCACAATATACTGAAGGATTATTAAAACTTACGTTGGCAGGGTTAAACCTGTTACCATAACTTCCCCCACCACAAATATTTTCATAACAACACTGCTTACAATCATCAGGCCTATTTTCCATATCACTCAAAAAGTTATTAAAAAATTTATCTGATAAGAACTTAGCCCAACTATAGTATTTTCTAAAATGGATGATAAAGTTCCATTATGGTATT
>NZ_JAFEVH010000003.1:18584-55879 GCF_048054155.1 Wolbachia endosymbiont of Nasonia giraulti | reverse complement strand
ATTTCAGATATTATAGCCTTTTACTTGTTTCCGGACAACCTCTTAGAACTTTTTCAGCAAATTTCTCATTAGCCTTTACCAGCTCTAAAACTTTACGATCATCATCACCAAGCGTATACCCTTTGGCTATCGCCTCATCGATGATATTTTTCGTTTTTTCTAAAGTTTCTTCATAAAAATGATCGATTTCAGCATTTTTTTCACTGATTTCAATATCGATTTCATCGATTTTACTGTTTTGTTCAATCATGTTTTTTCTCCTATTTTTAAATTTATTTCATGTTAGCACCTTATGTAGTAGTCACACTTATCGTCAGTGATATTAGGAATGTGGAATATAGTTGTTCCCTTATTGTTAATATCATTGGCAATCATGTCTGCGAGTTGCTCTGGTGTCGTATCTTTTGTTGCTTTGACTTCTCTAAATTCTTTGGCGGTAACATTAGTTGGTGCTTTTCCATCACCATCAACACTCCACCATATTACTGTGTTAAAATTGTTACCAGTTTGGGTGTTATGAGATGTTTTAAGACCTATAAAGTCTCCTGCTTTCACTTCTTTAAATTTCAAGACATACAAGCATCTTTGCGTAAACAAAGCTTTATGCTGTATAGCATAGGTTATCACTGAATTTTTACCAGCAAACAGAACATTCGGTTTTCCTGGTGTTCTCTTGTCCGTTGCTGATTGTTTGTAAATAACGTAATCACCCCATGACTTCATTAATAAATCACTAGAATCACCATGAATGAAACTAGGGTAATCTCCACCACTAGAACTAATACTTGTACCATGTACTGAAGCCATTGAATACACAAACCATGGTGAAAACAAAAAGTAACTTTGTGAAGTACTAGTAGTATTATTATTGTGTTGCAAAAAAGTAGCGCTAACCGATGGTATATTTAAAGGAAAACCAATATCATAAACTCTACTACTAAAATTAACTGGATTAAAAAATCCACATAAACCTGAAGGATACGGAAATTGTTGATAATTAAGACTTACTGTCAAATAAAAAAAATTCTTTTTAACAGAGTAATTTATTTTAGTTTGCTCAGTTATTTTATCAATACCTTTATTGTATGGCACAACATTATTTGTATAATTATAAATTGAATTTAATTTAGTTATAGTTTGAAAATAACCTGGAAAATCAGAACCAGAACCCGCAAATTTTATCTCCCTTAAATTCATATTAGTCATTAGAATGCCACTACTTAAGTAATTAGTGGTAATGTCAAACGTATGACAACAAGTAGTAAGGTCTATGCTATTTGCTGCTGCAACATATTGAAAATCATAGTTAACATCTGAATTAGCATAGAATGTAGTTTCTAGCCATAGATGACCTATATCATCACCTTCGGGCTTCGGATTTACTACTCCATCTCCCTCGAATTTAACTTTAACATTATTATCCGCAATAAACTTCTTAATATACTCACTTGATATTGCATTAAACCAATTTGGTATGTCTTTGGTTTTAAGCATATCAAATGTAATTGGAGCATGATCTAGCTTGTTATATAGCCTTTTGTATTCAATGCCGAGCGGACTAATACCTGTTGAATCAAGCATACGCGTCAAGTTAAGAGATTGTGAGCAAATTTAGAGAGGTTAAAGTGGATACTCTAGCCCTTCTACGTTTGTCTTTTAATGAAAATCGCGACCAAGTTATAGTGAGTTTTTTAAGAAATGCTTTTAAACTATTAATTTTGGTTAATACTAAAAATAACTCTCTAACCCGCCTTTTTAGCTCAATAAATGCCTTTGTTAAGCTAAGTTCTGTATTCTTTTTCACTTCTGTGCAACCAACTATGCCGTGAAATATAAGAATTGCGCACAATTTAGCATATAGTTCACATAATACTCTGCATGGCTTTCCTTTTAGCTTATCAAGCCTGATATGGCTTTTATACAATTTAAATAATAACTCAATTTGCCACCTTACTCTGTAAATCGTTAATACTTGCTCAGCACTAATTTTATTTTCTGGAACATTAGTTATAAATATTGACCAGTTCAACAATTTTTGATTTCTTTTAGAGGATGTATATCCCTGCGATCTTGCTAATCTATTAGCTTTCCTTCTTCTGGCCATAGACTGTTCTTCAGTTAGTTTCTGACATATAATTCTTACTCTAATTTTTGCTTCTTTTCCTAACAATACCTCGTTTTCTAAAAATAACTTATCCTCTAAACATTCTAATAACTCCATTTTTTGATTTGTTTCTACATCATATATGTTGGTATCGGATTTATAACGACTTATGAAATAAGCTCCTATTTCATTGATTTGTTTAAAAGAACTTGGCACAAAATAACCGAGATCAGATATTAGCAAATCATTGCTTAATATATTACTTAAATGTTTCCTATATCCCTGGTCTGATCTTACCCCCTCCGTTAAATTAAGTTGGTCTATTATCTGATTCATGTAGTCGAAAACTAATTGTAACTTTATTCCAGACTTAGTATTGCTTTCATAGCCACTGTAGCTAGTACCATAACCTTTATACATCTCTTCCATACTGTTAGGTAGAGTAATATAGCTACTGTCCAATAATTTAACACTATTAAATTGCTGTAAGATTTTGCAATCAACTTGCAAGATATTTTTAAAGAGAATCACAGATTCATTATACATCCTTTTCATAAATTCCACTGCTTCTTCAGTAAATCTAAAATCCAAACCTTGTTTTGTTATATCTATCGAGTCCTCGTTTAGTAATTGACACATTGTTTCTACGCTACAATTATCAACTCCTATATTACCCAAGACCATGGCTTTTACGAATGATGAACCTTTTAGCTTTCTCTTTCTTTTTATAAACCTTGTTGTAATTGAGATTTTCTCTGCTTTTTCATTAAAAAATTCTTTGAGCTTTTTTGATAAGCAAGTTATTTTATTCATTGGTTCTCTCACTAAAAGTATATCTGGGAGAACTTATACCTTATTATTCTATCTCTTTCATACCTTTATTTCCTTAACTTGACGCGTATGGTATCTACTACTGGCTGCAATACATCGAATATACTCACCTCCAAAATCAATATCTCCCCTACAAATTGTCCTTCACCAATCTCGTATAATTTATCTGGCTGTTGTTTTAATATTTGCACCATATATGACTTATCCTTTGATTCATACAACGCTTGCTGCCCTAGATGTGCAAAACAATCTGCAAATAATCTTTTAATATCTCTAAACATAATTTTTTAGTTGCTTTTTATTCTTTAGTTGATATAATGCTTCCTGTTCGGGGTATTAAAAACAATCTGCACTTAGCTTTACCTCACCTGTTATGCAGCAAGTTTTACAAGTATACCTGGGCGATGGCACATTGGTAGAGGGTTTGATTGGGTATGAAGGTCAGTCCCTCTATCAAATCTTCTTGGCTCTTGTTTTGCATAGAGCGGTTGTCCTAGTGTATTTACCGTTTCATTAAAGTCCGCTGGCGCAAAGTAAGTAGTAAATGTGCTTGCTGTACCAAGTGGAAAACAGTGACCTGTATCTTTCTCAATAAATCTTCTCACGGTTCCTTCAGGATCAGTTGCTTGTCCTCTGTATTCCTCAAATGTTATTCCACAAAACGTAAATCCTGATCTCATATCATTCCGAAGCGCTGCTCCTTCTTGCCATCTTTCATATGCTTCTTTTACTTTACTATGCGAAGTTAATGCATCAAAAAATTCAGGGCTTACCAAAGCATGTACTCCTGTCATATATTCACCACTTAGATTATCTTCTATATGCCGGAGTACTTCCATACACTTACGCTTTACATCTGTTGTTGCTATTCCCAGTGCAAAATTTACTACTTTTGGCGTAATTTCAAATTCGTTGTAAAGATTTAACAATTCACTGCCATCAGCGTCCAGAATAATCCCTTTCAACGCCCCCATTCGCAAATGTTCTAACGTTATCGCGTGCTTGTTCCTCATCAATTCCAGATGATCTGTTACCACGTTAGCCAACGCTTTCAGTTCATTCTCTGACCCAAATGCCCTTATCCCTTGCACTTCCTCAGGTAACACTACGTCATCATGGGGAATATGTGGTATCGTAAACGTTCTTATTTTTCGTTTTCCACGTTTTCCCACTGTTGCTGGTGCTCCGGGAACTTGCGTTGGTAATAGGCTCAAAACACCGTTTTGCTCTTCTATCGTAATATGTCGGAATCTTACCGATCTACTTGGAAATAAATTTAAGCTTTCTGTTCGACCATAATTTATCGGCAATATGTTTATTGCTTTAGTTAATTCCGTCATACTAAATGCTGAATTTGTAAATGGATTTTGCATGTTTTTTCCCCTTTAATGCTGTAGATGTTTGTTGGCTTTTAAGCCCTTTGCGAATGATTAAGATGTTTGCTGGGCTTCTAAACCCCTTTGCGGATAATGATGCCTCGTGCTTCAAGTTGCTTTATTGCTGCAGCTTTCTGCTCTTCTGTTATATTTGCTGGCCACACAACTGCATGATCTGCTAGCATTGCTATACGTGTAATGATTACTGCTTTGGTATTTTCTTTCACGTTTACATCACTTGCTATCACTCCTATAGCTGTTTGCGTACCATCTGTTGCAGTTGGATTGATAATCTTAATTACATTATCTTCAATATTACAGCCAACTACAGTACCCAAGCTTAGGTTTTGCCCCTTTGCTACTGTTATTTGGTCTCTTGAGTATAGATTTGATGCCTCATACTTTAATAGGTCACCAAGGTTATTTTGTTCGGTTATACAACTCATAAATGTTTCTCCTATGATTGTTGTCAATAAGAAATTTCATATTTTGTAAAATCTTTGAAAATCCAGTTGTTTTTAAGAGTATAGAAAATAGTTGTGAGAAACTTCCTAGCAGTAGCAATAATAGCCTTAGCAGAACCACGCTTTTTTTCACACGCTCGTAAAAACTTTTCAGATAAGGACTATAACGTATAGCAATCCAAGTACACTGTACTAAAGAAGTACGCCCAATTTTTGATCCACGTTTAGTAATTCTTCCAATTGTGCATTGTTGATTGGATTGAGAAACTCGCGGTACAACTCCAAAATAAGCTGTAAGTTTTTCAGGATTACTAAAATCATTAATATCACCAATTGTTGCAACAAAAACTGCTGCAGAAATCGCACCAATACCTTTAATGCTGATGAGATTATTAAATCCAGGAAGCTGCTGAGCAAAAGCTATAATTTCCTTTTCAAGTTTTTTGAGACTTTCTCGAATGACTTCCAGATTACTGCTAATCACTTCAATCTCAACCTTTTCCAAGTGACTCCAATCATGTTTACCAAGAGAGCATTCAAATCCCGCTTTGATTGTCAGTACTTCCTTTTTAATCTTTATTCCGTGGTAATTGAAAAGTCCATGTATTTTATTGATTAAAGATACCCGTGATTTTACTAACTGATCTCTTGTTTTAAGAAGAGAAGCTAACTGTTGGCATTGTTTGCTCTTGCATTTTGCTTCAGGCAACATATCTTTGCTGAGAAAAAAAGCAATAGCTCTTGCATCATGTTTATCTGTTTTGTTCACAGAACGACGAATAACTTCAAATTGCAAGGGAGCAACCACAACAACGCGCTTAACGTAAGGTGACACTTCATCATAAAAGAAACAGCTATTTCCCGTTGCCTTTAAGGCTACTTCATCTGTTTCTTGAAGATTTTTGATAAAATTACCTAAATCCTGTAAGCGAAACGTTTTAATATACTCTGGTTTTTCCTGTTCTAAGTAGCAAGCAGTGAAACTATTAGTATGTAAATCAACACCTATGTAACGCATAAATCTTCTCCCTTATTGAATACTCCAACATATCAGAGTAGAATATTACCGGTTGGTCCATTCTCCTATACGCGGTCACTAAATTTTATAGGCCGCACGATGGTTTTCGGTGGCAGGGGCGATTAATCTCCTTCACGAGGTCTTTTTCCTATACTGCAAAAAGCAGAAAGGGCCTCACAAACATTTTCAATCTGCCACCTATCCACTCTGAGAAGGTATTATCTTCTCATGCTTCCAACCAAGCAATAACTATTCATACCATCTCCTTAATTGTTTTACCGCCGCTTTTGTTAGTGTTATATACGGCGGTTACAAGATTTGTTTACCGCGGTGTTTAAAGTTGCTATACGTCGCGGTGAAAACTTTATAATTGGCTATTCTGGCGGACTTGTTTACCGCGGCATTTGTAATTGCTGGTACCTAAATTTCTCAAATGCCAGATTGCGCTCGAGTTCTTGCTACCTGCATCATTAAATCTTCTGATGAACTTTGTGGTATTGTGCTCAGTATCTCTGTCTTCTTCGTTCTCTCCGCCAGTATCGACATTAATATCTCTTGGGCTTGTTTTGCGTTTACATCCTGCTCAATAAATTCTCCTATCTTCTCTGGCATCTTTGACAAATTACACAATCTTATTACCTCTAATACTTCCTTGCGGCACCTCTCATAACCTATTCGTTTTGATTCTTCCATTAACTCATCAGCATCGATGGTGTGGCCCTTATAGTTAAATTCAGCTTTACTCATATTGTTTCTCCTATCTATAAATTCAGAATATGTTATCACTTCATCAGCAAGTCCAATCTCTATTGCTTTCTCACCAAAATATAGCCCTGCTTCCGTTGATTTGATTTTTTCCGTGGAAAGATTCCTATTTCTTGCTACAAGCTCGACAAACATCTCATATAGGCGGTCTACTTCATCTTGTAAGCTTTCCACACTTTCTGATGTTATCGGCTCATGCGGATTTAAATCGTTTTTTCTCTTTCCTGCAAATACTGTGGTATATTTTATCCCCTGTTTTTCATCAAACCCACTTTGATCTATATGACTTGCTATTACTCCTATGCTTCCAACTCCTGAAGTCCTCGTTACCAATACTTTTTCAGCACTTGACGCTATTGCATACGCCGCAGAATACGCATCATCATTTGCTATTGCTACGATCTTTTTTAATCCCCTTGCTTCGTAAATAAAATCAGAAAGGTCGAATAAACCGTTTACTTCCCCTCCAGGGCTGTCTATGTCCAAAATTATTGTTTCTACTTCTTCATCTATTAAAGCTTTTTCTATCTCTTCACGTATCTTCTCATATGATGTCATTCCCAACATGTCATCAAAAGCTCCTGGTTTCTTGGTCAAAATTCCATGTATTGGTATTATTGCTATTTTTTCTACGTTGTTTTCTGCAGTGTGTTTTATGTTTTTAAACGTAGGGTGTTTTCCAGCATGTAATGACAATAATTCAAAACTCCTTTGCTCTATCATCATCGGCTTATTCATCCAATTTATTTGTGTCGTCATATGTTTTTAAAATTTTTTATTTGTGTCTGGGGCAATAAAAACCCATTTGTCATAGAAATAGAATTTTATATCATTTCAGCATTAGAATTCACATCAGAATCAAAACTTAAGCCCAGTTCACTCGCACGTCTTTGATCCTCAGCAATTTCTTGGTCTATTTCTTCTACATCATAACCTAGTTCTGAAACCACTTCCGATCGACTCTTAAATCCATTTCTTACTGCCATTTGCTGTGCTTGCTGGTCTTTTAGTGGATCTACGTAAGCACACCCTTGCGGTATCCATTTTACCTCTTTTGCTGTTTCTTTTGCCCAATTTTCACCTATGTCCAGTTCTCCAGAGAGTAGTGCTAATTCTAGCCACCTATTCCATACTGGCCGGCAAAGCTGAAATACTACCACGTTATGCTGTAACATCGCGCACTTCCTACGAAACTCTATTAACCCAGCTCTTATTGATGAATAATTGACACCACTTAGATCTCCTGTTAGCTGCTCGTAAGTTATCCCTGTGCCTACTGCTATTGCCCTAAGCTGCTGTTTCATGAATGCTTCATAACTTCCCCCAACGTCTGATGGTTCCGAGAACTTAATATCTTCTCCGGGATCAAGTAATTGCATAGTCCCAGGTTCTAAGCCAGACAGCGCTACTCCATGTTCATTACTCTCTCCTTCTCCCATGATGTTTGCTTCAGGATCAAGTCTGGTAATAAATCCCGCAAACATTGCTGCAGTCTTTTTTCTGACTAATTCCGCATCATCGTATTGATCAAGTTCATAGAGCTTTAACAGTACACTGGACAACCATGGTACTCCTCGAATCTGCCCAGGTCTTAGTGGTCTATAGATATGTAAAACATCGTTTGCTGGCACTCTAACTGATTCTCCAAACGAGCCTTCACCCGGATGTTCTCGAAAAAGGTAATACGCTTCTCTTTGCCCAAGTCGGTTAAATTCAATCCCGTTTCTAATTACATTACCATTGGCAAGGGTTTGATTGCTCTTATTGTCTAAATGCTCTGACTCAAGTACTTGTAATTGCAACGGCACACAAAGACCATCTTCTCGTTTTCTTGTTCGAAGTCTTACAAAACATTCTCCTCCTTCTATCATGCTCCTACAAACCAAAGCTTGTAACCCATAAAATCACTTACTCCACTACTGTCTGCTTCATCTGTCCATCTCAGCCATAATTCTTGCACTTTTTTCCGAAATTCTCCATCCTTGGCTTTTGATTGCGGTTTTATTCCCGTTCCAACGCAATTACTCACTATCGTATCGATTATGTTTGCCGCATAGGAGTTCTTTCTTACCATGTCACGTGACCGACTACGCAGGTGTTCAAGGCTCTGGGAAAGTAAGCTATTTATACTTCCTACTTCTGGTTGAAAGTGCAATAATCTTCTTCCTGAGCCTGACGCATCCCAGGCTGAGCTCTTGATTTTTGGTTTGCGGAATAATTGTTTGAATGATTTGAGTAACATTTAGACTATTAATTGGGCAATAAATTGTTGCGCTATTTAAAATTACGTCAAGCTGCTGGAGAAAACAAGCTGTTGACATTTTCTATTTATGCAAGAGATTCCTGCACAAATGTCTTTTCTTAATGTTTTAGTAGATCTAATATTGCCTGCTTGTAAATGTTGTCCCTGTGTCCTATTGAAACAATAGTTACTTTACGTTCTGCAGTATTTACACGATAGACGACACGATAATCATCAACTCTTATTCTTCTGTGTCCTTTTAATCTATTACGTAGCAATACACCATTACCAATGGGATCAGTTGCAAGATACTCTCTTATTGCATCTTTAATTTTTGGCTTTATAGCTTCTGGTAAGGAGGGCAAATTCCTTTTAAGAACATGCTTAAGGTATTTTATAGTGTACCGCTTATTTCCAGATGTCTTCACTATCCTCTACTTCTTCTGAATCGTCAGCATCAAGCTCCCTAACAATTTTGGAAAACGCAATGTCTTCTGCTTCAAGCTCAATTGCTTCTTTGATTAGCTTTTCTGTTAATTTTTGAACAGACTGCTTAGTTGCTTTAGCTAGTTCAATAAGATGCTGTGAAGTTTTTGGATTGAAGGTTACATTAACTCTTGAGTTTACCATATGTTTAACCAAACCTAGATGTTACACTAATTATACAGTATCTCTTTTAATTTTTCAATAAGTATTTCTTTATACAATCCCTTTGTTCGTCGAAATCACAACTCTCCTCTTTACGTCCCGGATCTCCTTTAAATACTTAACAATTGGTTAACCAATTTCCTCAGCTTTTTTCCGTTAGGATAATTTTTTCCGCATTCAATTTAAACCATTAGATGTAGTCTCCCTGCCATAACATGCTCTATAGTAACGTCTGTTAAAAACGTACTCACTTGCTCATTAAAGCTTTCTCGATCATAAGGAATATCTTGTCTTCTACCCAATTCTTCTGATGTTCTTCCTCCAGCACTCCTAATAGCACCTTCTAATTCTCTAAATGCATTGTTATTTATTCTCGGCCTTTCATTTATTCTTGGATTATTACCTTGACTGTCAAACATAATTGCACAATCTAAAGCTGTAAACTGCCTGCCATCAAGAGTCATAATAGTATCATTAATGTGATCTTCTCCTAATTGATTGACAATCTCTAATGCCCTTGTATTACTACTCCCCAAAGAAATAGACCCCATTTCTTCAAGTAGTTCTCTTTGCAATCTTTCTACATTTCCTATCATGTTACCCCTATATTTATAAATTATCTAACGTACAGTATTACATTTTCACTTGTCAATTCCTTTATTCGTTGAAATAACAATCTTTCTCTTCACACCTGCAACTTTCAGCTCAGCTTTAATGCGTTGTCTTAAGCTCAAGAGGTCATTTATCTGCACTTCTCCGTACCTAACCACGTGATCGCCATATGCAATCGATACTACTCTTTCCCCGCTCTGTAGCTTCTTTATCGCTTCTTTTACTTGAGTTAAATATTCTTGGTTGTACATCAACTTTTCTCACTCAACCATTGACTTCTTCTCACTTTTTTTGACTTTTTAGCTTTTTCACCTACTAAACTCTCCCACTTACTCTCTGGCCAACGATCAATCCCCAGGGCAATAGACGCTGCTCTTGCGTAAACTCTGCAATCTAATACTTCATTTCGGTCTCTTATCTTTTGCCACTCTTGTTTGGTATATCCTTTTACTACTTTGGTAATTAGTTGCTCTGCGGTTAGCTGCTTAAAATATTCAGGTGGATATTCGGGAAAATGACAATATCCCGGCGCCCCTTCTGTTAAAACATTCAGCAACTGAAACAATTCTGACTTTAATATCGATACTCCAACTGGCCAGAGCTTTATTCCTCTTTTTAGCTTTTGTCCGCCAACTGTTACATCTACTCTACTTGGGCTGTTAAGCGGCACTAGGGCTTTGTTTACCCCTTTCACTGCCATTACTCTTCCCGATCCTTGATGACTTCTTACCCAATTGTATACCTCCTGTGTTGCATACCCAGCATCTACCGCCATCATACTTATCATGTATTCAAGCCCATTTTCACCGATAAAATGATGATTCAAGAGCTCTGACAGTTTCCCCCATACTTCTCCACTTCCAGTATCACCTTCTAATACCTGATAGTCTATTGACCAACTCTCACGACCCATACCCCATGCTACTACTTCTGCTTCTAAGCGGTCTTTTTGTACATCAACCCCTGCCGTTAACACTATTTTTCCACCTTTTGGCACCATGCCTATCGGAAAATTTTCTCGACGCTCAAATAGTTGCTTCCAGTCTGGTACTTCTCCCTTATCTACCCAGGTTTCTCCGAGTGTTGTATTTATCCAAACTTTTAGTAATTGTTCATTTTCCTTTGCATGCAGATAATCTTCCACTGCTTGTTTCCAACTATACCAACCAACTGGGCTATACAAGCTCGATAAATGAAACCCTATTTTTGCCTCTTTTTTTCCCTCCTCCCTAGTTGCTCTCCATTCACCTCTAGCTAGCATCTCTGTTTTTTGATGGTTTTCTATTTTGCCGCTGCATTCTATACACACATAATGGGCTGTTGAGGGATCTTTATCTTTCCACTTTATCTGTGGCCATTTCAGCACCTGATAGTGATCACAATGTGGACAAGGTACAAAAAAGTATCGTTTGTCTGAACTCTCAAATTCCTTCTCTATTCTGCTTATTCCGTGAACCGTTGGTGTTGAAACTAAGAATATTTTTCTCCGCGTAAATGTATTAGTTCGGGCTATGCTGAGTAAAACTGGATCTCCTTCTCCTCCTGAATCTCCTGGATATGCATCTACTTCATCTAAAAAAAGATATCTTACCGGCATTGAACGTAAACCCACTGGACTGTTGGCACCTGTTACTACTACCGTTCCTCCGGGAAATTCCTTACTTTGTACAGTGTTGCCTGAATCTCTCGACCTTGGGTCTTTTATTTTACTCCTTAAACATGACGTATCTTCAATGAGCGGCGCAAATCTTCCCTTTGACCAACGCTTGCCCATTTCTACTGTTGGCTGTACTACCAGCATAGGGCCTGGTGTTTGGTCGATTATATATCCTATCCAGTTATTCCCAGCTTCTGTTCCGCCTATCTGCGCTCCTTTCATGAATACCACTTTTTCGGCCGGTGAAGACGAAGATAGTGAATCCATTATTTCCTTAAGGTACGGCGTTCTCTCTGTTCTCCATTTCCCCGGCTCTGATGATGCTATCGTTGAAAGTTGACGATTTCTATCTGCCCACTCTGATACTTTGAGCAGTGGATCTGGCTTTAACCCTGTATAAAAGCTACTGCTATATATCATAATGCCATCTGCTGCAATTTTTATACTTTTACACAGCTAAGAGAAAAAGGTATTTTCCCTCTACAATAAGTATCTGCTGACGCTTTACTTAAAATCATTATTGCAACTAATATGTGAATTAGGCTCACCAAGGCGATAAGACGCTTTTTCAGTAATTTATATGTAGTCATTAAAATACACTTTGTGTCAGCTCTTCTAAAGCTGTTCTGATTTCCTCAGTCAGTGTCTCATGGATCTTCTCTGTGTCATTTATCGATGCTAGTAACGCTGAAACCCTATCTGGAATGTTAAGCAAATTATTACGGACAACTCTTGCAACATTAAATGCTTCAGTCTTTACTTCTTCTACTGAGATAAGTTCACCAATCTCAGCTTTTGCTTTTGCCTCGAGCAGTCTTCCCCGCTCCATCTCATTTTTTATCCGCGTTTTTAGCAACATCATGGAAAGTTTATTATTTCCCACTTCTTCACCTTCTGGATTTTTTCTCCTCAGTGGTTGACTTGGATCTCGTATTGCTGCCACCGCTTCATTTGCTTGTTCTCGGTCAATCAAACCATCCTCCAGCTCAACTATTCCTTTCTTTACTAAGTAACAGACGTATTGCTTTGAAACTCCTAGTTCTCTTGCCCATTCCGTCTGCGTGATTTTTCCTCCTTCCACTTTTTTCTCCCTTCTTTTACCGTTTTTCTTCTTGAATTTGGGCAAAGGTTTTGCCAGTATTGGAAAGTATCGCTTCTCTTCCCGTGTATACTTGCCAACGTTTTATGGTCACATCTACAAACGTAGGATCTAGCTCTATCGTTCTACAGATTCTTCCTGTCCTCTCACATGCAATCAACGTACTCCCAGACCCGCTAAATGGATCAAGAACTATGTCCCCTGGTCTACTGCTGTTTACTATCGCTCTCTCCATTAACTCCACTGGTTTCATCGTTGGGTGCAGTGAGTTGTACGTTGGCTTATCGTAAAACCAGAGATCACTTTGATTACGTCCTCCATGCCACTCACGCTTATTGCCATTTTTCCAACCGTAGAGTATTGTTTCGTATTGTCTTTGATAATCAGATCTTCCTAGCGTAAAATGATTCTTTGCCCAAATTATAAATGTCGACCAACGACCACCTGCTTCTTCAAATACCTTTTGCAGCGTTGCCAGCTCGGATGATGATGCACAGATGTAAATTGCACCTTTGGTGTACGCTAAAACGTGAGAACAAATGTCATACAGAAAAAGTTCGTATTTTTCACCTTGATCATCGTTTAGTATTTTTTTGTCTTCTCTTTCCTGACTGTCACCATATGCTACGTTATACGGAGGGTCACACACGGTAATATCTGCCATTTTATCGTCTAATACCGCTTTAAATGATTCAACCAGACAACTATCACCACAGTAGATTCGATGACCACCTAAAATCCATAGATCCCCTGGTTTTGTTATTTTTACCTTTTTGCTATCACCGGCTAAGTCGGAAAAATCTTCTTTTTCACTGTTTTCTCCATCTAAATCATCAAGAAAACGTTGAACCTTTTCCAGCTCAAATCCAGTCATTTTTAGGTCAAACTGCAAATCTTCTAACTCTTGAATTTCCAACTTCAAAAGATCATCGTCCCACTTTGCCCAGTTAGCTGATTGATTTGCTAGTAACCGAAAAGCTTTGGTTTGGGCTTCACTTAAGTTATCACTGAGGACTACTGGAATACTTTCCATACCCAGTTTTCTTGCTGCTTTGAGGCGTAAATGACCATCAACCACAGTGCCATCGCTTTTTGCAACTATTGGAATACGAAACCCAAATTCCCGAATAGAGGCGCACATTCTGTTTACTACATCGTCATTCTTGCGAGGGTTGCGATCATATTCGACAAGATTTTCAATAGGATAGTAGTGTGTTGCTAAGTTCATATTAGTGTATTAAATTGCTATGTTTAAATTCTTAACAAAAAGTTAATAATTAAAAAACGTCTGACGCTGGAGAAGGTCCGGGGTTTCGCTCCCAAATCAGCCTTGCTGGCGGGAAGGACCCACTTCCTATGTGCTATCTAGCATGTTAAAATCTTTACTAAAATTATTAACATAGAACATCAACGCCAAAGCATCCCCCTCATTGTCATCTTGAGGAATAAACCCTTTTCCCTTCACAGCTTCAATAACTTCACTTTTACTTGCATTACCCTTACCGGTGATAAAGCGTTTTATCGTCTTGACAGGTACACCTTGATAAGGTATATTGTTTTCCTCGCACCAAGCTGTTAAATGAGCTAGAAAGCCTCCGTAGCAATGAGCAGCATCAGTTCCAAGGTGTCTTCTTACTTCTTCAAAATACACTGCTTCAATATCTGAAAATCTTTCCCTCATCTCATTGAGCCACCTACGAAAATTTAAGAAGTGCATTCCACCTGGCTTTGTTGCATCGCTAGCTATGATGGATTAAAGATAAAAAAGATAGGGAATATCAGTAGCTTATTATTCTGGTATTTATAACAAGAACGGTCAGTGAATACCTAAATTTGAGTAAAAGAAATTTCACTACCACTCACTAATCTGGCTAAAATTCAAGAATTTCAATGCTTTAGCTATTTTCAATAGAATTAAATTTATTAATATAAATAACAAATTACTATTCTTAAATTTGATCAGATTGATTGCAAAAAAATAAGAATGCCATTTATTCGAGTTCTAAGGGGTATTATATGCGTTCTTTGGTAATAGTAGTATTTGTACCCTAAAGTTGCATCTAGCCTTAAAACAAAGTTTTTACCTCATCTAAAAAAATACAAATTCTCAATTACGTAACTTACCAAAAGCCTAAATTTCTTTTGCTTCCTTCAATCTTTTCTACTCTGTTTATTTGCCGACTTTTGTGTTTGAAGCACATCTACACTCAATGCCCCTATACTCCGGATTTCTCACCACTTTTTCCGGGATTTTCTGAAAAAAAGTTAAAATAATTTGAATGCAGCTCAGAAATTAAAGAGAGCCTAAACTTTAAGAACCCGCTAAACGGAAGTCCGACCTCCTAGACACCTTACTATTTGAGTTGTTTCCATTTTGGAAATAACTGTTTACTGGAGCTGAGAAGAGGTCACATGAATTTTTGATAAAACAGATATTCCCCTCTATCCAGCTCATTAATAAGTTATAATAGCCCTCTAAAGACGTTTTAAAGAATTTAGTTGCAGTAGAGACAATTAATTGGTTAAATTCCTATTGATGATCAATGGTTTGTTTGTAAGTTATAGGAGATAGATAATGGATGAGAATAAGATTGTATTTTATACTACTCCAGGTGGAAATATAGAAATTGAAGTTTTATGCAGAGATGAAAATCTTTGGCTTACGCAAAAAAGGATGGCTGAATTATTTGATGTACAACTGCCAGCTATTAGTAAGCATATCAAGAACATATTTGAATCTGGTGAATTACAGGAAAAAGAAGTTGTTTCCACTTTTGAGGTAACCGCTGCAGACGGTAAAAATTACCCAACACAACTTTACAATTTAGATACAATTATAGCTGTTGGTTATCGAGTTAATTCTAAAAAAGCAACATTATTCAGAGTATGGGCTACAAAAGTTTTGAAGGATTTTATTATCAAAGGATTTGCTTTAGATAGTGAACGACTAAAAAACGGGAAAAAGTTTGGCAAAGACTACTTCAATGAATTACTTGAAAAAATCAGGGAAATACGAGCATCCGAACGTAGATTTTACCAGAAGATTACCGACATTTATGCCGAATGTTCTGCAGATTACGATCCAAATTCAGAAATAACAAAACAATTTTACGCAAAAGTACAAAACAAATTATATTGGGCAATTTATGGTTTAACTGCAGCAGAGTTGATATGTTCTCGGGTTGATCACAAAAAACCACATATGGGGCTAACTACATGGAAAGATGGTCCAGGTAAAAAAATTCACAAGAGTGATGTAAGTATTGCGAAAAATTACTTAACTGAAGAAGAACTAAGTGAACTAAACCACATTGTTTCGATGTATCTAGATTATGCAGAACTTCAAGCAAAAAAGAATCGGCTGATGAAAATGCAAGACTGGGCTGAAAAATTGGATGCATTTCTATTATTCAATGATTATGAAGTACTTAAAGATGCCGGTAAAGTTAGTGCTGAAGTTGCAAAAGCCCTGGCTGAAGGAGAATACGAAAAGTACAGAGTTATACAGGACAAATTACATGAATCTGATTTTGATGAATTAATTAAAGCAAGTAAAGAAAGTGAGAAAATAACTATCTAACTACAACAAAAACCAGCTTGTAGTTGAGTTATCTGTGTTTGACATCTTGTTTACCACCTTTTGTTTTAATTTTAAGGGGGGTGAAAAATTGTGTGCGCCAAGAAGTGCGTAAGGAACAGTTGGTGAAAATCCAACACGGGTAAAGCTTAGCCGGCAACCTGGAACAAACCATTATGCTGCGTAAGGTAACGAGCGTAGTAAAGCTAATGGAATGGACAACATAGGGTGCAACGAAAGTGAAGGTATTGAGTCCCGTAATTCACGCGTCATGGGGGCTGACACTTTACATTTGGTGGAAGGCAACATGGGTAATAACGCTAAGGCAAGATATTACTCACCTCATCGGGATCGAAGGCCGCGTCATGTGTTGAGATGGACCTTACGTGAACTTGGGAGATCCTTTGTATTCCTGTAAGGGTACTCTGGAACAAGTCAATAAAGGCGAGGACTGGAGGAAGATGCAAAGGAAGTCGGACTAACTGATAGTACTCGGAGTGTGGGAAAGCCACATACAAGGGGAAGCGGTTAGCAATATAGTGACTGGTATAGGGATTGCTATACCAATACAACAGAGATTAGAGGAGTATGCAAGGAAAACTAAACCAGATAGCAGTAAGGGCTAAGCAAGATAAGCGAGTAAAATTTACATCATTAGTTCATTTGATTAATGAAGAGAATCTTGCAGAGTGTTATAAGGAACTAAAACGCAACAAGGCTTGTGGTATAGATCGTGTGACAGTGGAAGCTTATGGAGAAAATCTAGAAGAGAAACTTAAAACACTAGTGGATAGTATGAAGAGAAAACAATATCAACCGCTACCAGTGAAAAGGGTATACATACCCAAAGCCGGGAGCAAAGAGAAGCGCGGTCTCGGAATACCATCAACGGAAGATAAGTTGGTACAGGTAATGCTAAAGAAGATATTAGAAAATATTTATGAAGCAAACTTTATGGACAGCTCGTATGGATTTCGACCAGGAAGAAATTGTCATCAGGCGATAAACGCTCTAGATAAAGCAGTTATGCACAAACCAATTAACTATATTGTAGAAGTGGATATCAAGAAGTTCTTTGATAATGTTCAACATAAATGGCTAATGAATTGTCTAAGGGAACGAATAGCTGACCCAAATTTATTGTGGTTAATAAAACGATTTCTAAAGGCAGGAATAGTCGAAGTTGGATGTTATAAAGCAACCGATCAAGGCACACCACAAGGTGGTATAGTAAGCCCTGTATTAGCTAATATATACTTACACTATGTGCTGGACTTATGGTTTGAAAAGAAATTTAAGCCAAAAGCCAGAGGATATTTACAGCTAATAAGGTTTTGCGACGATTTTGTAGTTGGCTGCGAGAGGGAAGAAGACGCAAAAGAATTTCTAGAATTACTGAAACAAAGACTAAGTAAATTTGGGTTGGAAATAGCTGAAAATAAAACAAAAATAGTAAAGTTTGGTAAGAAAGAATGGTATCAAGCAGAAAGAGAGAAACGTAGGACGGCTAGCTTCAACTTTCTAGGATTTACACATTATTGTGGAAAAAGTCGTAATGGTAAACTTATGATGAAGCAGAAAACTTCAAAAATAAGCCTAGCCAGAAAGATTAAAGAAATCAAAGAATGGTTGAAGATGGTACGAAGTCGTATCTGTCTCAAAGATTGGTGGCAGAAACTTAAAGCCAAACTAACAGGACACTATAGCTACTTCGGAGTTAGCGGAAATTATCGGTGTTTGATTCAATTCTATCGACCGGTAACAAAGTTAGCATTTAAGTGGATAAACCGACGTAGTCAAAAGAAAAGTATGGATTGGGAACAATTTATACACTATTTAAAAGTAAATCCATTACCAAAACCAAAGGTATATGTTTCTTTATACACAGGAGCACTAGTGTGAACGCTGTATTGTGGAGCCGTGTGCGGGAAATCCGCAAGCACGGTTCTTTTGGGGAGACTATGGTTATGAGACCAAATCGCTGGTTTCAAGGTCATGAGTCTCTACCAGACCCCCTCCCTTCAGAAAGCCCTATATCTCTGCTTTTTTTGACTACTACAAAAGAAGCTTTTCTGTTGGAGACGTAAATAAACTTTGCTCTTTGTCTCCATTTTAAGCAGCAATCAAATTTTACGAGCTTCTGTCTCTTCTTCTATGGCAGTAACTTCAAACTTTTTTCCTTTAGCTTCATCTACAATTTGCTGATAAAGATTGTTTCATCACTGAGAGTTTTGCAATCAATTGCTCAGAGGTTTGCAATAAAAGTTGTTGTATTCTCATATAGTCTCCATTAACCCCTTATACTCACCACAAGTTGTTCAATCTTTTTTGAAAAATTTTCTTTGCAACCAACAAAAAAACATGATAGACTAGCTTTAGGGTTTTTTGTAATAAATAAAAATTTGAGATAAAAAATAATTTAGAAATGCCTTATAATCGATTTTTAAGCTACCTTACATGAGCAACTTAGGTCTTGGTGGTATAATTGTACCCTGAAGTCGTAGAATCGTTTTAAAACCGCATTAGCAGACCAACGTTTATTTGAGTTTTATCAGCATAAAAAAAAGATGAGAGTAAGAGCCTTTTAAAAACGCACTAATTGTATTTTTCATTAAATGTAAATATCTTAATAATATTTTGTGGCAGCCTTTCTGGACTTCTTTCTTTTTGCTGTTTAAGTTATTGTACTTTATTTGTATTTTACTATTATTTTATATTATCTATTATTATTTATTACTATTATATATATATAATATATAAGGGTTTTAGGAACGCAGAATCCGCTATACTGGCTGACTTCAGACACATAATAACTAGGAACACTTTTAGGAATAGAGGGCAAAAGGTTAGGATTCAAGCGATCTTTAGCTTCCTAGTTTCTCATTACTTATTTAGTAACCAAGGAATCAGGAATATAATTCAACCATTTGATGTCTTATCCCTTTTTAATTGAAATCATAACTTATAATAGGGTTGTGGCTCCGAAGTTAGATTGAGTAGATGGTAGATTGAATAGAGAAAATAGGGCAACTCTAAAATATTTAAAGAGCCACCCATAAAGAAAGACTTATCCTAACATTAAATTTTGCCTATAGCTAAAATCTTCAGCTCCAAGAGTGAACTTTCCTATACCACAAGCAAATGGTCCAGTTGGAATGTCAAGCCACTTATCCTCTTTTGCACCTGTAGACATTCCTTTAACTAACTGCTTTGCTTGTAAAAGTTCCTGAACTATACGCTCTAGTCGATCTCTTCCCATACTGTGGAAAATCTCAGGTAGCCTATGCCGTTGTTTATATACTCCTGTGCTTCCTGTGTGAGTAAATGGGTGTCCTGCAACAGCAGATCGTGTAATTGCATCAGTAAGACATATTTTAAGGTCTTTTTCACTAGCATTTTTAACTGTTAGTTGTATTGTTATATCTTCTAGTAGCCCTGTTTCCTGATTTCTTAGGTAAGTTCTTACAGTGCGATCAGCTAAACCATTGGCCTTCACAACTGCCCCATGAAACAAAGCATTCTGTCTTGGTGTTTCTCCTACTGCCTTAAAGATTTCTAGCCTAGCTGTATTTTCTATTGGCCAAAAAGCGTATGAGCATCTAACACCATTAACAAGAGCAGAGGTACCTCTAATTGCATCGCGTGCTTGTTCAGCAGTTAATATTGGTTTTTCTCCTTTTGGCTTTCTCATGTGATGAGCAGTAATTATCGAAGCTCCAGTACTACATGCTAAATCAGATAATAAGCACATTAGATAATCCCCTACAGCAGGATCAGCATTTATATCTGCATGGATAAATGAAGCAAGTGGATCAAATACTATCAATTTCAGATCTTTAATTTCCTCGAGCTGTTTCATTACGGATTCGAATTCAGGAGAAACTTCGACGATTTTACCACGAACATTTCTGAGTATTGTAAGTGATCCTCTGACGTTTGGCAGTGGTACAATAAATAATTTATCTTTATGTTTCAACCTTTCACACTTAGGGTCGAGTCGTTCTAAGCGGCGGTGTATCTCACTTGCATCATCTTCTGCTGAAAAAATCACTACTGATCCATGTTCAGTAACAAGTGAACCAAAGCCACACATCTGATCCTTATCACTTGCAACCTTAAGCGCTAGGTCAAGAAGAAGCATACCTTTGCCTGTATCTCCCATTGCTGCTATTATTGAAGTAACACCTAAAGGAAATAGACCTTCAACAAGAAACTTTTGCTCTGGTACCGGACCTACAAAGCGCTCTGCACTCCAATCTAAAATGTTAAGTGGCTGTTTTGTGGATCTTTCTAAACTTTTCATATTTGAAGTATCAGTAGCTGGAGTATCAATAGTAAGCAACGGAGTTGAAGCTAAAAACTCTTTGACATCTATACCTTCCTCTACACAATCAGCAGCATCCCATTTCTCAGGCTTACCTCGAGGAATTTCAAGCACAGCAAGTGATGCAACTCCGATCTCTAAAAGCTTTTTTTCAGCATTTTTTGCGTATTTATTACCTGCTTCATCATTATCTGGCCAAATGATAATATGCTTACCTTTAAGTGGTGACCAGTCTGTTTTATCAATTGGTGCGTTTGCTCCAGACATTGCTGTTGTTGCTGTGATACCTTGTTCTATCAGCGCTTCTGCACATTTTTCCCCTTCAACCAGAACAACTTTATCAGACTTTAAAATACTTGGTATGTTATAGAGAGGTCTTACTTTTGGCGCACCATACCGAGATTGTTTAACATCAAAAGGCTTATATTGCTTTTTTCCTTTAGGAGGATCAGAACGATAAATTTTTACAATGACCTGACCATTTTCATCATAATAATTCCAACTGTGGGTAATAAATTTCTCGAAGTCTTCGTCAGCCTTTGCGCATTTCTTGTTATATCCAAGACATTCACTTATAGAGGCCATCACTTCACAAAAGTCTCTCTTTGTATCTTTTCCCTGTGCACCTGCCCAAATATCAAGAACATCACCTTTCTGCCCAGTTGCAAAATCCTGCCAGAGTCCGGCTTTTCCACCAGTTAATGCTACTCTGAGGCTTTGTCCTTTGTTACCATGCACATCACCTATTCGGAATTCATCTCCATGAAAAGTTCCCCTTGGGAATAAATAAGAAAGGCATGATCTTATGTTTAATAATAGTTGTCTTTTTATTTCTTCTACATCAAATTGCTCTAATGGTTCTACAGTATTATTAAAATCATAATATTCATCATTTAAAGTATTTTTTTGTTTGACATCAGTTAAAAAATCTTGTACCATAAGTTGAAACTCCTTTTAAGATTAAGCGTTTGAAAGGTTTTTGAGTAAGGCTGTTTTGATTGGGGTCTTACTCTTTCATTATGTAAGTAAAAACTACGGTGGGGGTTCTCTTGGCAAAGCTTGAAAAATATATTAACAAGTAAAGGAAGTCAGTTCAGGTGAAAAGTGAGGTTTTAGTATCTTCTTTCTTTTAAGGAAAAATACTCTATTATAATTCTACTACATTTTACTCACCATGTCAACCACTTAGTTTTTATTCTGTTGATATATTTAAAATAAATTAAAAAAACTAATGTTTTCTTTCTGCTATATAATTCATAATGGTGTCTTTGATAGAAAACCCTCTACTATATATATACCGGGTTTCTTATGACTTTTTCTGAAAAAATTAAAAACTTTTTTCTTTGGAGGAGTTTGGCCTACCTATTAATGATAATCTTTTCAAGCCATCTGTAAAAATGAAAAGTTTCTGAAAACGGCAATTACTTTTTGGTTCATGAATAGAATTATTAAAGATGCTTTTTATTCAAATTTTAAAGGGCATTACAGGTGCTAAAGGGTACAGTTTAAAGTGGAATCACTTTAAAACGTAATTACAGGCTTTTTGCCTACCAATGAGACATAAAGTACGAAATATAAATCTTTGTCTCTATTTTGAACTATTAGCGGTAGTTAGCTGGTTCTTTACATTAAATAACTCAGCTATATTATAGTGCATTTTTTATATTAACTAAATCTCTTAATTGATCGTTGTTAAATTCTGTAATCCAACTCTCGCCACTACTTATAGTTAGGTTTGCTAAT
Organism: Wolbachia endosymbiont of Nasonia giraulti; assembly: GCF_048054155.1. Classification (NCBI taxonomy): domain Bacteria; kingdom Pseudomonadati; phylum Pseudomonadota; class Alphaproteobacteria; order Rickettsiales; family Anaplasmataceae; genus Wolbachia; species Wolbachia endosymbiont of Nasonia giraulti. The sequence goes on along the minus strand of NZ_JAFEVH010000003.1, from coordinate 33,419 downwards.
TCCTTCTTGCTTTGAATCATCTCATCAATACGCTCTTCAAATGTACCTGTTGAAAGTAGCCTGTACACCATGACATTACGTTCTTGCCCGATACGATAGGCCCGATCTGTTGCTTGTGCTTCCACTGCTGGATTCCACCATAAATCGTAATGTATTACATGGTTTGCCGCTGTTAAATTAAGCCCTGTTCCACCAGCTTTTAAAGACACTATAAGAATGTTGGACTGGAATAAGTTTTGAAAGTCATTAATCATTGTATCACGTGCTTTTCTAGAAAGTCCTCCATGTAAAAATGGCACTTCTGATTCAAACCTTTCTTCAAGTAGCCTAGCTATAATCTCACCCATTTCAGTGTATTGAGTAAATATCAATGATTTTTCTGCAACTTCACCAATACTAATCAATATTTCCTCAAGCATCTGCATTTTACCGGATTGTTCAATACTCGCACGCTTTTTCTTGCCAAACTGTGATGGATGGTTACAAATTTGCTTTAAAGCATTGATAAGTTTAAAGATTAGTCCCTTACGTTCAATCCCTTCACTTTTTTCTATCTTCTCCATAGTTGTATCAACAACCTTTTGATAAAGCGCTGTTTGCTCTGAAGTGAGGGAACAATAACGATTGTTCTCAATTTTATCTGGTAAATCCTGAATAATGCTTTTATCACTCTTAAGCCTACGTAACATAAAAGGGCTAGTGATTTTCATAAACCTTTCTAGACAAGTTTTATCTCTTGCTTTTTCAATCGGTGTTGCAAAGCTGCTTTTAAACTGCTTAGGAGTACCAAGATAAGATTTGTTGATAAAGTCAAAAATGCTCCAATACTCAAGCAACCTATTCTCAACAGGCGTACCACTCATAGCTATCTTATGTTTTGCTGCAATAGTTTTAATTGCCTTGGTTTGTTCGGTATTAGGATTTTTTATATTTTGTGCTTCATCAATCACGAGCAAAAACCAGCGAATTTTATTAAGTTCTTTTTTATCACGACGTGCAAGACCATAGGATGTTAGAGCTACATCATAATCACTTGCCAATTCTCGATTTTGTCCGTGATAGACGAAAAGCTTTAATTCTGGTGCAAAACGTTCCATCTCTCGTTGCCAATTACTTAATATGCTTGTGGGAGCTACTACCAAGACTCTGTCCCGATCCAAAAACCCTGTATTTTTGCAACACAGAATAGCTGCTATAACCTGTAATGTTTTACCAAGACCCATATCATCAGCAATTATGCTACCAAACCCGTTTTCTATGTTCTGTACAAGCCAACTAAATCCACGTTCTTGATATGGGCGTAGTTGTGCTATTAGATTATTTGGTGTAGTAACAGGTGTGTAAGTATTAAGTTTATTAAATAAGCTTGTAAGCTGCTGGTCAAATGCTACTTTAGTTTCATTTACTTCTCCTGTTAGAGCAGCTTGCATAAGCTCTGCTTGACTTAAATAATCAGGCAATTTATCAAGTTTTTTTAATAAAGCTTCTACCTCTTTGTCATCCAAAAGGACGTACTGATCGACTATTCGCACAAGCCCTCGGGAATCTTTTAGCAATTTTTTAAATTCTGTAACGCTTAGTTTTTTATCTCCTATTGCTACTTTCCAATCAAATTTCAATAAATTTTCCAGCGTTAAAAAGCTTTCGCGATCTTCTTTTATTTTATCTTTAGTAGACAAATTAAGACTTAATTGTGGTTTTAAGATTTTTTGTAAAGATTTCGGCAAAATAACTTTGATGCCTATTGCTCTTAGTACAGGCAAGATATGCAAAAATAATGGTGCAAAATTATCTAAATTAAATGATAATGTGCTATTATCGTCAATCGACTTTTCTAGTTCAGGTATATATTCAGACAAAAGTGCAAGATCAGATAAAATACTAAGCTTTACGTTTTGATTAGAGAGTGCTTTTTCCAGCTTGATGAATGACTTCTCATCATCCAGTGATAACTGTACCTCAAGTTCAAATTTTTCATGGTGATCTTTTATCATTAAATAGAGTTTGTAAGGTTTATCTGCTAAATAAAGACGTGAAAGCCAGAGATTAATTGCTTGCGGTATTTCCTTGTTGCTAAACTCAGTAAACTTGTATGATCTTCCAGTAAAGAATAATTCAAAGATGGATTTATCTCTATGCTTATCCAGTGATGCAGGAAAGTTATCTTCTATATACCCTAAAAGGATGAGAGAGATAGCAACATTTACTTGTTCCTCTGGTTCCATAACGATTTCTTGATATTTAATCAATAGAGGCGGACAAATAGATGATATCTTGCTATGAATTTCCTTAACTGACTCATTAAACAACGCCGGAATCCACCTAATTATTACTTCTCCTCTTTTGTTTTGTAATACTTGTGGTATTAGCGCTGACTTTTCCATTAGCATATGTGCAAACTGTGAAATCATATGCATGAAGCGAAGTTCAGGGTTAAGTTTGTGGAGTAACGAACTAGGAATATCATTTAAAAATCGTGCTACATCCCTCAATACATTTCCACTGAGCCTAAATAAATTAGTTGTACCATTGCTCACTTGAGTAAGGTAATGCTGATCATCAATGAATAGTTGAAATGTTTGCCAATTCTCAATATTTCCCCATCTTTTAATAAATAGCTCCTCTTCTGATAGTTCCTTCTTAGAAGCTGGATAGTACACTAATCTTCCTGCAGGATACTTTTGCCAATGCTTATAAGCTATCTGTAAGATATTATGAAAGTTTTTTTCAAAAAAAAGTGGATTATCTGTTAAAATACTACTGATACAATCAAAAAGGTTAGGAATAGTTGATAAATCAATATCATTTAAAATTGCTTGGTTATGTATTCTAATTTTAGAACATGCCTTAAATATATCATCTATCTTTAAAATGTTTTGAGCATTTTCTAATTTTCCATTCCCAAAATCATCGATAAGTGCTGACAAATTACAATTATGAATATTAAAAATCATGAAGGGGTTTTTATCAATTTCTGCAGCAATAAGATAAATTACAGCAGCAATGTGTTTACAAGGCATAGCCCAATCAGGACAACTACAACTTGCATTCATCTCCTGCCAATTTGAAGGAAATAATTTAATCCCAAGATCATTAAGCTTATCAAACAAGCTGGCTGATAATTGTCTATTTATCAATTTAGCTAATATAGCTGGTGAAGTTTCAATAATTTGACGAATGGTCTGTTGTTCTGATGAGCTTAATTCATTGAGTATAATTTTGACTTTATATGGTTGAGGTTTTGAACCACGATATGGGTAAGATCCTGAGCTATGAACTTTAGCTGTAACTATGTGACCATTAATTTTAATACCAAAAGCTCGACCAGTATTAGCACAAGTTCTGCCACGTGGAAGACGGTTATCATAATCTATTCCGTCAAAAGACTGGAGCCACTTCTTACCCCACCATGTTCTTCCATAAATAGTCATCTTGTAAAACTATATATTTTAACCTAGATAAGCTAGATGCTGATTCTATGGACGATTTTCTCTGAATATGCAAAACTCATCTTGAACTACTACAAAATGTTAATTATAACAACAGAGAGGGCAAAAGCAATAAACACTTATATCAAAGGAAAAATTGATTAAGGGAAAAGTGAAACTTTTTAAAGGTTGTTTAATACCTTTACACCTGTGATTGTAGCACTAATGTTGTGCGATAAATGTACAGTGAAAATGTCATCAGAAGTTACCCAATTATTGAGTAGTTTTTTTTACGGCGTCAAGACTCTTGCCAGCATAGAAAATATCAGTTCCTATATAAATATCCTTATGGGCTAAAAGAAACTTCTATTGGTTGATAGAAAACAGAAAAAAACTATTTAAAAAGTATACTCAACAATATAACAAGGAAGCATAAGTTAGGAAAAGTAGTAGGCCGTTGATAAGGATTTGCCTATTTTCTCGATCAACTAGCTTTTGTATAAGTACTGATGGGTCAATATAAATGAGTAGTTCTGGGAAGCTTACTTTATCGGCTAATCTATATTAGCGTCATAGAGGATTTATATATTTCAAGCATGTTAATTATTTTTTCTGGATCATTTAGGAAACTATAGTAGACTTTACAACTCATTAATTATCACTTAACTTACCTCCTAGTAAGTTCTTGAGTTATGTATGGATAACACGTTGATAATATTAGCAGCAGGAAAAAGCAGTAGAATGAATTCACAGTACTCAAAAACACTACACCTAGTAGGAAATTTTACTCTTTTAGAGCATATAATTCACAATGCAAAACCGCTGAGTTTAAAAAGTCTATCAATTGTCATTAACAAGCCTTTTCTAAAGGAGTTAGAAAGATTTAGTACCTTAAAAGATATAATTGATAAATATAATATAAAATTGATAATTCAAGAAAATATTACAGGTACTGGCACTGCAGTTAAAATTGCCCTAGAAAGCCTGGAGCGGTTATCTGACCAAGACATAGTTTTAATACAGTACGGAGACACCCCGTTTATATCTAGTGATACAGTTATGAGAATGACTGATTGTTTAAAGTGTAATAATAAAAATTTAGTTCTTCTTGGATTTAATAGTCAAGATAAGCAATATGGAAGATTAGTAATTGATGATAATGACAATGTTCAAAAAGTCTTGAAAAGTGAAGATGAAATTCTTCTTGCAAACTCTGGAATAATGGTTTCATACGCTAAAGATCTTTATACCCTAATAAAAGAAGTAAAATTTAATGATTCGACCAACGAATGTTGTCTTAATGATATAATACCCATTGCAGCAAGCAATAACTTACGTGCAGGTTATGTAGTCGCTGACGAAAAGGAAGCAATGGGGGTAAATAACAAAGAGGATTTGGTCAAAGCAGAACGTTATTTTCAGGCAAATAGAAGAAGACAACCAACCCTTCTTTCATAACTATATTTTTTTATTCATTGATCCTTAATTTAAGTTGACATTTGTTTTATACTAGTTTTATAATGCTTTTTAAGTCTTACTTGTAAGATGATAGGTGTGAAAGATTTTCCTGGTTGTAGTGAGAGGGACACATGGGAATATTAATAACAGGTGCTGCAGGTTTGATAGGATCGGCTTTAGTAGAAAAGTTAGAAAAGCAGGGTTATGAAGTAATAAGCTGCGATATTAGGTTTCGCGACAACCCACTCAGTTTTTTTTCAGAAGATATAATGCCGCTACTCGCTAAGTGTACGGGGGTTATTCATCTGGCTGCAATTTCTAGAGTTATACATGGTGAGCTTTATCCTGAATTGTGCCAAAAAGTTAATGTCGATGGTACAATCCAATTCTTAGAATTCTGCAAGTCGCTTCCGAATAAACCATGGTTTATATATGCAAGCAGTAGAGAAGTATATGGAGAACAAAAGGAACTACCAGTTGCAGAGTCTGCTAGTATCAACCCAATAAATAATTACGCCAAAGGTAAAGCATTTATTGAAGAACAAGTAATAAATTTAAAAGGTTCTAACTTTAATGTAGCAATATTACGCTTCTCAAATGTATATGGTGGTTTACTAGATCATAGTAGTAGAGTAATTCCTGCACTCTGTATCAATGCATTGAAAGGCGATCCAATTAGGATAGAAGGTAAAGAATGTGTTTTTGATTTTACCTATTTGGATGATGTTATAGAGGGTATATACTTAACTGTTAAATATTTACAAAACGAGAAATCTTCTCTTCCTGCTATTCATCTTACTACTAATAGCCCATGTACTTTAGAAAACTTAGCAAAAACAATATTAAAAGTCACGGAAAGTGATTCTAGAATTGATTTTTATCCTCCAAGAAATTTTGACGTAACTAAGTTCCATGGTGATTTTACTAGAGCTAAAGAGCTACTTGGTTGGTCTCCAAAGCATTCATTAAAAGTAGGATTAGGTAAATTTATAAAAAGTCTACAAAACAATACACAAGAATATCCTAACAATATAGATATGGTAATATATGAAAATATTAAAAGTTATTCATGGTTACCCTCCTTATTATAGCGCTGGTTCGGAGGTTTACAGCCAAACTCTTGCCCATGAACTAGCCAATAATAATGAGGTACAAATATTTACTAGGCATGAAAACAGCTTCTTACCTGATTTCCATTATACTATAGCTCTGGACTGTAGTGATTCCCGGATCTTACTGAATTTAATTAATATACCTACAACTAAATATCGTTACAAATTTATCAATGAAGAAGTAAATATAAAATTTAAAAGAATAATAGATAACTTTCAACCAGATCTTATACATTTTGGTCATCTTAATCATCTATCAATTACTTTACCAGAAGTTGCTTTTAAAGAAAATATACCTACAATTTTTACGCTACATGATTTTTGGTTAATGTGTCCAAGAGGAAGATTTATTCAACGTAATTCTGAAGATTTGTTACGGCTTTGTGATGGACAGAAGGATCAAAAATGTGCAACCCAATGTTACAAGGGGCATTTTACAGGAGATGAAGAATTCTTGAATTCAGACTTAAATTATTGGGAACAATGGGTTGCAACTAGAATGAAGCAAACAAAGAAAGTAGTGGACTATATAGATTACTTCATTGCTCCGTCAAAATTCTTAATGGATAAATTTACTCAAGACTTTAATGTTCCGATAAACAAAATTTCTTATCTTGATTATGGTTTTGATCTAAATCGTCTTAAGAATAGAAATAGGGTGCAAGAAAAAGGGTTTATTTTCGGTTATATAGGTACTCATACTCCCGAGAAAGGTGTTGACCTATTATTGAAGGCTTTTTCTCGCTTATCATCTAAAGCAAAACTTAGAATTTGGGGAGCGGCAAGGGAAGAAACTAAAACTTTAAAAGCGATTGCCGATCAGTTTCCACATGCTGTTAAAGAAAGGATAGAATGGATGGGAAGTTATAACAATAAAAATATAGTTACTGATGTATTTAATAAAGTTGATGCGATAGTTGTTCCTTCAATTTGGGGTGAAAATTCACCATTAGTAATACATGAAGCACAGCAACTGAGTGTACCAGTAATAACGGCTGATTATGGTGGCATGGCAGAATATGTAAGAGATGGAATAAACGGACTATTATTTAAGCATAGAGATACAAATAGTTTGTCAGAAAAAATGCAAGCCCTATCTACAGACCAGGAATTATACAGTGAACTGACCCAAAGAGGCTATCTTTATACTAAAAATGGTAATGTACCTTCTATAAGTGAGCATACTGAGAAACTTAACAAAATTTACCGTAATGTTATTGAAAATAAAGGCAAATCAGTGGCTACAAAACCTGGTCCTTGGAGAATTACTTTTGATACTAATCCAGATTACTGCAACTTTGCTTGTGTAATGTGTGAATGCTTTTCACCATATAGTAAAGTTAAAGAGGAGAAGAAAGCTAAAGGGATAAAACCCAAGATAATGTCAATAGAAACTATCAGGAAGGTAATTAAGGAAGCAGATGGAACACCTTTAAGGGAAATCATTCCTTCTACTATGGGTGAGCCTTTAATGTATAAAAGCTTTGATGAAATAATCAATTTGTGCCATGAGTTCGGCCTGAAGCTTAACCTCACGACCAATGGTTCTTTTCCTATTAAAGGAGCTAGAAAATGGGCTGAACTATTGGTACCAATTTTATCTGATGTTAAGATTTCCTGGAATGGGGCAACTAAAGAAACTCATGAAAGAATCATGAAAGGTTCAAAATGGGAAGTAGTGACAGAAAATTTAAAAACTTTCCTTGAAGTTAGAGATAAATACTTTAGCGATACAGGTGAAAGGTGTACCGTTACTTTACAATTAACATTTTTAGAAAGTAATTTACATGAACTTTACGACATAGTTGAGATGGCTATAAAAAATGGCATAGATAGAGTTAAAGGACATCATCTTTGGGCACATTTTAAGGAAATTAAGGATCTATCTATGAGGAGAGATGAATTAGCAATTAGTAGATGGAATACGGAGGTGGGAAGGTTATATGAACTTAGGGATAATATGCTATTGCCAAATGGTAAAAAGATAAAATTAGAAAATTTTACGATCCTTTCTCAAGAGGGTATCAAGGATTTGGCTCCAGGTGGTCAGTGCCCATTTTTAGGTAAAGAAGCATGGATAAACAATGAAGGCAAGTTTAGTCCCTGCTGTGCTCCAGATGAACTACGCAAAACATTAGGAGATTTTGGCAATGTTAATGAAGTTAAACTGGAGGAAATATGGCAAAGTAGCGAGTACCTAAACTTACAAAAGAATTATTTAAACTATGAATTATGCAAAACATGCAACATGAGAAAACCATTAGTCAATTAATGAAAGATAGTGAGTACCTTAAATCTATTAGGGTTTCCCCCTGTGAAAGGTTTCACCAATTGTCAGAAAATCCTTTGTACAAAAATAGATTTATTAGAGTTGATAAATTTCACGAGCCTGGCCTTGCACCAGTTTATGATGAGACAGGCGCTTATCACATCGATGCAATGGGAGAAGCAATTTATCGCGACAGATTTTTAAAAACTTTTGGATTTTACTGCAATAGAGCAGCCGTAGAAGATGACACAGGGTATTACCATATTGATCCATCTGGATGTAGAGTATACAAACATTCGTATCAATGGATTGGAAATTACCAAGAAGATATTTGTGTGATTAGAAAGCATGATAAGTTTTTTCATATTGATTTGAACGGCAATAGAGTTTATGAGCAAGAATACAATTATGTTGGGGATTTTAAGGATGGTATCGCTGTAGTCCATAAAGATGGTAAAGCTACACATATTAATAATCATGGAAAGTTAGTACATAATAAATGGTATAAAAAGCTTAATGTTTTTCATAAAGGATTTGCTATTGCAGAAGATAAGCATGGCTGGTTTCATATAGATATTAATGGCAATCCTGTTTACCGGCAAAGATTTAAAATGGTAGAAGCATTCTATAATGGCATGGCAAAAGTTGAAACTTTTGAAGGTGTATTAGGACAGATCGATATTACCGGAAACGTAAAGTTTAGTATTTTTGATTTAGATAAAGAATCTCAAGTGCATAAGATTTCTGCAGAACTTTCAGCCTTTTGGAAAACTTACCTCGCAAATGTTGCTATTGAACTTGATTTGTTAAATATCTTACCTGCAACTATGCCAGTTTTATCTCAAAAGTTAAATATTATCGTTCCAAATCTAGAAAGGCTGTTAAGGGCGTTGTGGGAAATAGGGTTTATTGATTACGATAAGAACAAGGACTTATGGCAACTATCATCAAAAGGTAAGTGTTTTAAGGAAATACCATTTTTGCCTAAAGCAGCAGCAATGTGGGCAAGGGTTGCCGCTGAAAAGAATTGGTTAAAAATTGCCGATATATTAAGGCAGGAGTCAATATCTTCATTTGAATCTTTTAAGGAGAAAGAAACATCAGAAGACAGGAAAATAGCGTTTTACCAAGCATTGCTAGGATATTCCAGGTTTGACACTAAAGAGTTTAATTCTAGGGTTAATATAGATGGTGCTAAAAATATATTGCTATTTGGCGTACACTCTTTATTTCTTGCTTATTCTGATATACACAATAAAGGTTCTATAGGCTTATATTATTACAACGAACATAAAGTGCCTAGGCAGGCAGTAGAAGATTTAAAAATTAAACTCATAACTCAAGAAGAATTATCAGCTACAAATTATGAATTAGGTGTCTTTTGCCGCTTTCTGCAGCATTATGATGATAATAAGGTATTGTCTTATTTAAAATTGGTAAAAAATAAAGGAATACCACGCGTTTTAGTGATAGAAACTATCCTAGATTACTACTCCCCAGTGGGAGGTTCTGTAGATATTAATGTAATGGTTGAAACAGGGGGTAAACTAAGGACATTGAGCGATTGGAAAAGAATACTAAAACAAGTAAAAGGGCTTAAAATTTTTAGTATTGTACCTTTAACAGATTATTTATCAGTTATTGACATTAGGTGTTAATATATGAAAGCATTGCAAAAAAATGGTTTTTTTATTATCAAAAATCTAGTTCCTTTAGAGTTAATAACTCAGTCTTTAAATGATATAATAAGCAAGATATCAAAGTTATCTCAAGAATTAGGTGTTTCAACTTCTGACTATTTAAACTGCACTGGAAGATGGGGTACATCATCTCAGGTAACTAGAATTGTATCTCAAGTATTAGATAAAATTATTAAAAATTATCTTGAAAAGTCACTTCAATGCCAGATACTGCAGAAAAAATCAAATGTTATATGTAAAACTGCTGATTTAATAGATGCAGTTCCCTTCCATCAGGACATCTCTTATAGCTTTAATGACCCTTATCATTTTTCTGTTTGGCTAGCTTTGAATAATGTCAATAAAACTTCAGGTGCACTACAAGTTATAGAAGATAGTCACAACTGGAAAATACAGCCTCTAGTTGATTTTTGGCATCCATACTTTTTGGATCAATACTCGGATAACCGGGAAAATTATAAAATTAAGTCACTACCTATTTCAGCAGGAGATGCGATAGTTTTTGATTCACGGTTATGGCATGGTAGTGATAAGAATATAGATGCTAAAGATAGGTTTGCTTATGTTACGAGATGGGTTGTAAAAGATAAAAGTCTTCCTTGTGTGCCAAAACCTCAGCCTTCAGTTTTTGGTATATTAAACTGTGGTGCATTAACAGAATTTATACTGAGAGAATACTTATCATTATTTCGTCGCCAGGAAAGTATAAAAACAAAAAATATGGAAGAACTTATTAAGAGCTGGTTAGCCTTTATTACAGACACAACTACAAATATTTCTGAGGTCAACACTGCTGAAGCTAAGCGAGATTTATATAAGCTACTTATTCTGAATCAAGCGTCAGCACTACATGATGCTGGAGACATTTCAGGAAAAATATACAAAAATTTATGGTTTTCACTGCTTGTATTTCTCAATAAAAAAGTCAATGTGGTGGAGCTAGCATTATAAATGAACAAAAGTAGAGTTGGTAGTTTCAAGTATATATTGGTGTTCATTTTGAATATCTTATCCAAGTTTAAGCTTAATGTGCTTGTAATGTTCCTGGTTGCCCTAGTAGTGGCTGTTGATTTATCTTTTAGAAAGTATTTAGTAAAAAATATCTTAGATACAGCTGTAAAATATCAAGAAGGTAATGTAATTGAAAATCTTTTATTACCTGTAAGCGCTTATGTTTGTATGGCATTACTTATTACTACTGCTTTTAGATTCTATGGCTATTTTGTTGACATTCGAATGTTTACCTCAATGCGTCAAAAAATAGCTGATATGTCTTTTTACAGGCTGCTTCAGCAAGACCATTCCTATTATCAAAACAACCTATCCGGAAGTTTAGTATATAAGGTCAGTAACTTAATGGATAGTGTGATAGAGCTAATAAGACTGCTTATAGACTGTTTCTTTAGTTATAGTATAGCATTAATCTTGGCTATTTATACTTTATCACTAGTAAATATAAAGTTTGCAATAGCTACATTCATTTGGGTGAACATTTTTATTTTGATTTCGGTTTTCAGTTTTCGGGTGCTTACCGGATTAGCCGATGATCATTCTAAACAAAGTTCACAAGTAATAGCGGGTATAGCCGACAGTATTTTAAATGTTATATCAGTAAGGTTATTTTCTCGGCAAGCGCATGAGAGGCATAAATTTTTTCAAGTATGCAAGAAAAAAACTATTGCAGAAAGAAAATTACAATGGGCATACTTTTGGCTTTGGTTTATATATGGCTATTCATTTGATATACTCCAAGCAGTAAACTTGTATTTTTTAATTCATGATTATCAATTGAACAAGATTGCAATAGGAGATATTGCTCTTGTACTTGGAATTAATATATCGATTATAGAGTTTCTTAACCATCTAACTAGGAATCTTACCCAATTTTCTACTCATTTCGGCAAAGTTTCAGATGCATTGCCAATCTTGACTACCGTACCAGAAATTCAAGATAAGGAAAATGCTAAAAAATTAAATTTATTAAGTGGAAGAATAACGTTTAATAATGTTTCTTTTTCTTATGAGGGTCAGAAGTCATTATTTCAAGATTTTTCAGTTACCATTAATCCTTGCGAAAAGGTAGGTCTAGTTGGTTATTCTGGAGGTGGTAAATCTACTTTTATAAACTTAATCATAAGGCTATTTGATGTTAAAAAAGGTAATATACAGATTGATAATCAAGTAGTATCGGAAGTTACACAGAGTTCTTTGAGGCAACAAATATCTGTAATACCTCAAGAACCATTGTTGTTTCATGATACTATTTTAGCAAATATTATATATGGTAAACTTCAATCTACTATCGAAGAAATAATAAGAGCTGCAAAGCTGGCTGGTATTCACGATTTCATTATGACTCTACCCGATCAATATGAAACTGTAGTCGGAGAAAAAGGCATAAAGCTATCTGGAGGGGAAAGACAAAGAATAATCATAGCGAGAGCATTTCTAAAAAACGCTCCGATATTATTTTTCGATGAGCCAACTAGTCAGTTAGATTCTATAACAGAGAAAACAATTCAAATGAGTTTATTTAAGTTGATGGAAAATAAAACCACCATTACTATAGCACACCGTATTTCTACACTTTTACATATGGACCGAATTCTAGTATTTAACAAAGGAAAAATTGTCCAAGATGGTAAACACGCTGAATTAGTTTCTAAGCAAGGTCTTTACAAGGAACTTTGGAATGCTCAAATTGGTTGTTTGAATGGCAAAAAATAAGATGGAAAAAATTATTGATCTGAGAAGTGACACTACAACTCTGCAGAGCTCCAACGTTATACATGCAATAAGTAATGCAACTGTTGGAGATTTTGCTTATGGTGAAGACAAAAGCTGTAATGACTTATCAGAATATTGCAAACAATTATTCAAAGTAGAAGAAGCATTATTTGCAACCAGCGGTATGCTTGCAAATAGATTAGCCATTGCCAGTCAAACAAGTCCTGGTGATGAACTAATAACTCATTATAATTATCACGTTAATTTTTTCGATAGCGCAGGCAATGCAAAAGTAAATAATATCGTATTTAATTGTATTAGAAATAATAGCGGAATCTTAGATGTTGCTGAAGTAGAATATGCTATTAATTCTAAGCCAAGGTACAAAATTTTTGCTCAGGTGAGTCTTGTTTCTATAGAAAATAGTATAAACGGGTTTAATGGTAAAATTTATCCTTTTGAAAAACAAGTCGAGTTATATCACTTTTTAAAAGCTCACAATGTAAATCTTCATTTAGACGGTGCAAGAATATTTAATGCTCATGTCGAAACAAATATTGCTTTAGCAGATTATGCTAAATATGTGGATACAATGAGCTTTTCTTTTACCAAAGGACTTGGAGCTCCTTTTGGTTCAATGCTTATGGGTAAAAGAGAGATAATTGAAAGGGCTAAAAAGCTACAGGTTTGGCTAGGTAGTGGTTATCATCAGATAGGGTATTGTGCTAATGCAGCAAAGTATGTACTACAGAACAATATTTCTAGGCTTAAAGAAGACAATAAACTCGCCAAACTGTTTGCAGACAAGATTAAGGAAATTCCACACATAAAACTGGTACTACCTTATCCAGAAACTAATATAGTAAGCTTTAGTATAAAAGCACTAAATGTAACTAATGAGGTTTTCTTGAGTAAGTGCCAAGCTTATGGTTTATTGCTTTTTCCTTGGCTCGAGTCTCATATAAGAGCAGTTACCCATCTTGGCACAAAGGAAACAGACATCATGAAAGCTGCTGAAATTATAAAGGAGGTTGTGTTAAATTTAATATGAGAGTAAAAATAGATTTCTTTAGCGATTCAAACACTGACCCTTCAGCTAAAATGAGGGAAGCGATGGCTAAAGCAAAAGTTGGAAATGAAGCTGCATGTGAAGATCCAACTGTGAACGAATTAGTGGCAACCGCATGTAAAATATTAGGTAAACCTGCAGGAATCTTTTTGATTTCAGGAACGATGTCCAATGTAATTGCTTATAAAGTACACATTCAAAGACCTGGTGATTACTTGCTGCTTGATGAAACTTCACATCCACTCATAGTACAATCTGGCTTGATCGCAGCCCAGGCACATGCTACTCCTTTGCCCATCAAAGGTACAAGAGGAATATTTACTGGAGAACAAATTGTTGAGTTTATTACTCGTCCTAGTTTAAGAAATATTCCGAGAGTTGGGCTTGTTTCTATCGAACAAACGACAAATTTTGGTGGTGGAGCTGTGTGGCCTTTAGAATATATTCAAGAGATCTCAAGTCTCTGCAAAGAGAATGACGTATTCACTCATTTAGATGGAGCAAGACTGTTCAACGCTTGTGCTCATACTAAAATATCTCCAAAGGAGTATGCAAGTTATTTTGATTCGGTATTCATTGATTTTAGTAAAGGATTAGGTGCTCCAATGGGTGCAATATTGCTTGGAAGTGAAGATTTTATTGAAAAAGCTTGGTACTATAAGTTTCAAATTGGCGGAGGTATGCACCAAGCTGGCATTATTTCAGCTGCATGTTTATATGCTCTACGTAATAATGTAAATTCTTTAGAAGAAGATCATAAAAAAATGCAGCACCTTATAGAAGGCCTAGACTCCATAGATCAAGTTATAATTGATATCGACCTGTATAAAACTAATATAGCGTATTTTTCATTACGTACTAATTGTATATCTACTCAAGAATTAATAAACGTACTAATGACAAATTATGGAATTAGAATGGCTAACATCAAAGGTAAAATCAGAGCTATAACACATAGAGATATAAGCTATGAAGATATTAATACTACTGTATCTGCTATAAGAAAGATACTAAGTAATTTTCTGCACTAATTGTTTGCAAACTTCTTGTCAAACAATATTATACCAATATA
>NZ_JAFEVH010000003.1:0-18184 GCF_048054155.1 Wolbachia endosymbiont of Nasonia giraulti | reverse complement strand
TTCTATCTCTTTCATACCTTTATTTCCTTAACTTGACGCGTATGGCTCTGATAACATTGCACAAGATACTAAACCTACATACCCTATTCCTATAATGGTTATATACATCTTGTCATCACCTTAAAAATATCCTAATGTAGCTCAACTGCTTAAACATTTAAAAAGAACATCATTAACAATTAGAGTCATAAATTTTTACTCTAGCGTTGCATACATTATTTTTCTTAATTACTTTACTTTCTGAATAAACTATAAACAAAGTCGATGGTATTAATATTAAAATACCATACAAAGCACTTTTATCAGGCAACTCATTAAACATAACATATGTTACTATTGCAGAAATTATTAGCTCTATGTATCTATATGGTGCAAGTGCAGTAGCATCTGCAAGAGTAAAAGCTTTTAATGTGAAGAACAGAATTAGATTTGAATTAATTCCCAAAATCAGTAGTAATACTAATTCTAACAAGGAAGGCAAATGCCAATAAAACAGCAAAGGCACAGTGGAAAAAATAGTTGTTGTTAGAGCTGAATAAAATAACATACTTATTACGGACTCTTTTATTGCGAGTTTCTTATTAAGTATGTCTAATATAGCAAAGATTAATGTAGATACAATAAAAATAAGAATTTTAGGATTAAAGTCTTCACTATAAGCTTTGGTAGTAATAGCAATACCAACAAAGCCAATAACAGTTACTGACCATCTTTGCCAAATTATATTTTCATTTAGTAAAGGGATTGCAAGAAGTATAACAAATAATGGTATAGAAAAACTTATAATTGTTGCAGTTACTATGGGAAAAATAGCTAACCCATAGGTCCACAAGGTTATTCCAACAAATAACAATACTCCTCTAGTTATCTGAATAGATATTTGACTTGTTTTAAAAGCTTCTCTTCCATAGTAAAGCATAAAAGGTACAAGGGTAATAGTGCTAAATAAAAAGCGGAAAAAGATTACTTCAAAACTTTGGAGATGTAAACTTAGATATTTTGATATAGTATCATTAGCTACACTACTAAGTAAACTGAGTATAAACCAGGTAACTCCAAGCAAATAAGCTCTTAATCTGTGATCCATAAAACTCCCAATTTAATATTTTATGAGATAACTTTACTATAAAAAAGATCAATACTAGACAAGTTTTCCTCTATCTACTGTTTAACCATATTCATAAATATTTAGTAGAAATGATTTGAGAAGTATTATATAAAGTGCAGCTTTATTGTATAATTTTAATAAACAGAAATGCTAACTGATTTTTTTGTAATATATGATAATACTTGCGAATACTATCACATTATCAGGAAAAGTAATCGGGAGTACTGACGGCTGTGGCAATTTTACCAACTAGCTTCTCTGCTAGCATTAGCAATATGTGTTTTCAGTGTTAGCTGTGAAGACGTTAAAGAAAGTTATCAAACAAGCAAATTAGCAGCAAAACTTTACGAAAATGCTTCAGTTGAGTCAGCTAAACAAATTTTCAGAATAGATGTATTAAATACGTAACCATCTTTACTTATATCTTAATATAATGTTTCTCAGTACCGTCTTTAACACAATTCAATTTTCACACTCATCAGCAGTTAGGCCACTTGCTCGCACAATAATATCAATTGCAACACCTGCCTTTGCTAGATTTTTCGCAACCCTGATTTTCTCTGCTTTTTTAACTTTTTCCTTGCCGCTTTTCATATCTTCAGATAGAGATTTGACTAACGCATCTAATGATTCCGGTTCTCTGTACTCGTTTATTAAACTCAATAGCTTTTTACTTTCTCTCGTTTCAGGTAGCAAGACTTTAATATTTACTGATAATGCTCCTGCTATTTCATATAATTTATCAAATAGTATGGTAGTATAACCTATTTCATATTCATGTATTTCCTTGAGTGTTACGCCAACTTTATCCGCTAAATCTTTTTGAGTATACCTTCTTATTAACCTCCATTCTCTTATTCTTTGCCCTATTCTGTAATATATAGAATCAGTGCAGATTTCTCTCTCTGTATTATCATACTCGTAAATAGATAAGCCGGTTGCCTGGGAAATTATGTCAACTGAAACTCCTTCTTTCACTAGATTTTTTGCTATTTCCAACCTTGCCTCTTCTTGATTAATTTTTTCGCTAATATGAACAAACCTGACTAATGAAGGTACTATTTTGCCTAACTTTTGATTCTCATATATTTTCGTTAGATAGAGTATTTCCTCGTCTTCATAGCTGTCTTCCCTTACTATTACTGGTTCGGGTAATAAATCTATAGCATTAACTGACAATACTCTTGCTATTACATATAGTACTTCAATTGGAATAGGAATATACCCATTTTCATAGCTGTTTACTTCTTGGTATGTTAAACCTATTTCACTTGCCAATTCTACTTGAGTATGCCCTCGCATTAACCTGCTATCTTCTATTTTTTGTCCTATTTTGTAGCTTATAGAACTAATATCGCTTACAGAAACAAACATATATACCTTACTTAGAAATAAATTTTCATGCAATTTGATCAACGGATAAACCGATTATTTGCAAAATAATATCAATAGAAATTCCCCCTTTTACTAAATCCTTTGCAACTTTAATCCTTTCTATCTCTCTCACTTTCTCCTCACAAATCCGTATCCCTTCAAACAAAGACTTTATTAGTGCATGCCGTAGTTCTTGGCTCTCAATTTCTTTGTATTCTTTAATCAAATCAGGTAGCTCATTTTTCACTTTACTCCCTTCCTCTATTAGTAGATCCGTAATATTAATCGATAATGCTTCTGCCATTTCATATAATTTATCAAGTGAAACAGCAGTCCTTCCTTGCTCATAGTTGCTTATTTCGTCACGTGTTGTACTCATTTTTTCTACTAAATCTTTTTGAGTATACTCTCTCACTAGCCTCCATTCTTTTATCTTCTTTCCTATTTGGCAGTAAATAGAACCTCCTTTTTCTTCAACGCATTCATCAGCAGAGAGGCCAATTGTTTTTGCAACAATATCAACAGAAACTCCTGCTTTAACCAAACCTTTTGCAATCTTTATTTTCTCTGCTTTTTTACTACTTTTTTCACTAACTTGGACAAAATTGGTTAGTAAACAAAACATCTTACGTAACTCCTGGTCATTAATCTTTTTATATTCTCTTACTAGATTTAAGATTTCTTCTCCCTCATCTTCAAGACAGCTTTTTGATATAGGAATTAGATCCGTAATACTGATTGATAGTGCCTCAGTTATAGCATATAACCTTTCAATTGAAATTCTACGATTCCCTTTTTCATATTGAAGTATTACCCAGTACTTTACACCAAGTTTCTCTGCTAAATCTTTCTGAGTATACCCTCTCTCTAACCTCCAACTTTTTAATTTTTCTCCCACTTTATAATCTAGACTTTTTTCCACAAAAAGAACCATACATATAATATTTTATACTATAGCTCAAAGGCTCCAGATATAATAGCCAGACTCTGGAACCTTTAAATTGATGAATTAAAGTGCCCTACAAGTTTCTTTACTATTTTCACGTACTTTGTCTGCCCATGAAAACAATTTTTCACTTACTTCCTTCTGCTTTTCACTCCATATGCCGCACCTAGTGAAATTACCTCTTTCTACCACTTTCTTAAGTTTCACTCCCCCAAAAAGGCAATTTTTTCCAATTTCTTCTCCTCTTTTTTGTAATTCAGCCCACATTTCCTTATCCGCTACTTTTACTTGTACCTGACTGCAGTTTTTTACGTCCTGGTACAATACAATATTTAGCTTACCAAGGCTTGTAGGAAATTCTAACACAACGGAGCTACCATCTGATACATCAACGTAATTTCTTGCACCTCCTTCCTCCCTTCTGATCTCAACTGCATTATTACCCATTTTTAAAATGTTACTCCCTAACTCTCTCAGTATTTTGGCTACCTCTACCTTGCTATTCCCAGAAAACTCTATGTACGATGTTGTATTATCTATCTCAACATCTATTAATTCTCCTTCTTGCACAGCACTTTCGCCAGCTTTCTCTAGTTCTTCTAGTCTCTCATCTATCTGTGGCTGAACTTCTGGTTGTAGCTCATTATAGATTTCACCTATCAGTTTATTCTGTAGTAGAGTATCATGAAACTCTGCACCACTTAGCATTAGCTTACGCATTATCTTTTTTCGATCACTTTTTTCTAATCTGTGAAAGTGTGTGCACAATATCATGTATTCTGCGAAGCTCCACTCCCCATCATTACATGCATTTACTCTTGCTCCAGAGGCTAATACTTGCTCTATAACTTTATGCAATGCATTTACGTTTTTTGTCTCTACTACAGCACTCTTAAACCAGCTCAACTTTTCACTTTCGCTTGCACTTGGTTTTATTTTTTGCAAATTTGAAGCAAATGGATTTAAATCTTCTGCTTGATCATTTAAAGGTTTTGTGCCATAAACATAGTCAAGGCTTTTCCCGTAGTTGATTTTGTTTTCGCGAATGTTTCTGCTAGGGGAGGCCTCCCGGTTTATCTCCTTCTGGTTATTAATTTTACTCACAAATTTAGACTGCTTTATATCAACGCCTTCAAGAGCACCAAATATTTTCTTGTGATTAACATTAGTCTTTTTATTCCGATCTTTACTAGTCATATAAACCTCATATTAAAAATACTTTTTAAGCGTACAATAAACTTTATACATCTTACTACTCATTATAAATTATAATGAGTAGATTTGCAAATACTTTCTACTATAACAATCCATTTTCTCGAAAGCTGAAATAGCCTCCACTTGTGATGATAATATGGTCAAACAATTTTACGCTTACAGTACTACATGCTGCTGCTAAGCTCTTCGTTACTGCTTGATCTTCTTCTGATGGCTCTAAGCTCCCTCCAGGATGGTTATGTGACATTATTATTGATGTTGCATTTTTCATTAATGCCTTTCTTGTAATTTCCTTTATGTATACTGGTGCTTTTTCCATTTCACCAATATAGGATTCTTCTCCAATTAGTTGACGCCTTTTATTCAAGTACAGTATTTTTACACATTCCCTTTCTGAGTGGCCTATACTTACGTTTAAGTACTCTACTATCCCTTGTAAGTCCATGATTGGCTCACTCTTAAGCTTTTCTTTCAGTACCCTTTCTAGTGTTTCCTTAACACACATAATCATTGCTACTGCAGAATCAGTTACTCCTTCTATAACTTTCAGGTCATCCATTTCTCTACCTAAAATCCTTCCTACTCCTGTATAAGTATTCACCAAATTTTTAGCAATTTCTTGAGCCTGTGGGCTTTCATGTACTGCACTTAGAAACGTTTCCATTATTTCACGATCAAGTAGTGCTTTGCCTTTGCTTTCTAATATTCTGAATTCGATTTCTTCTTTACTTTTATTCATATAATTTACCTTTCACTAACAACAAACTTTTTTTAGATATTTACTGCTGTTTTTTATCAGCATTGGCATAAAGCCATAGCTTTCGAGTGAAGTCAAATCAATTTCTCAATCTTTTTTACTTATTTTTTCATCTAAGAGTAAAGATATTAATATATACTGATTTTTTATTTTAAATCTGTTGAATTTCGCCTAAAGAGAGGCCTGTTATTTGCAAAATAATATCGGTAGAAATTCCTCCTTTCACTAAATCCTTTGCAATTTTCATCTTTTCTGCTCTTTTCACTTTTTCTTCGCAAATTTGTATGCTTTCAAACAGAGATTTTATTAGCGCATAGCGTAATTCTTGACTCTCAATTTTTTTGTATTCTTTTATTAAATCAGGTAGCTCACTTTCTACTATCTCATCTTCCTCTATGAGCAGATCTGTAATGCTAATTGATAATGTTTCTGCTATTGCATATAATTTTTCCAGTGGAATGGCCACACGTCCTTGCTCATAGTTGCTTATTTCATCACGTGTTGTATCCATTTTCTCAGCCAAATCCTTTTGAGTATACTCTCTCACTAGCCTCCATTCTTTTATCTTTTTTCCTATTTGGTAGTAGATAGAACCTGTTTTTTCTTCAACACACTCATTAGCAGAGAGGCCAATTGCTTGTGAAACAATATCAACAGAAATTCCTGCTTTAACCATACCCTTTGCAATTTTTACCTTCTCTGCTTTTTTACTACTTTTCTCACCAACTCGGGTAAATTTTGTTAGCAAGTAAAACACCTTGCGCAACTCTTGATCATTAATCGTTTTATATTTTCTTACTAGATTTAATATTTCCTCTTCTTCGTTTTTAAGGCAAATTTTTTCACTTGATACAGGAATAAGATCTATGATGCCAACCGATAACACTTCTGCTATAGCATACAATTTCTCAATCGAAATTTTACGTGTTCCTTTTTCATATTGTAGTACTACTTGATACGTTACGCCAATTTTTCCCGCTAAATCTTTTTGAGTATAACCTCGCTTTAACCTCCAGCTCCTTACTTTTTGTGCTATTTTGTACCTTATCGAGATATTTGCCATAAATATTATACAGGTTAATACTACCAAATAAAGATATACAAAAGGGATGCTTCTTTCTATGTTTGAATTTTAGTTGAATATTTCTTCACAATTGTGTATAATTATTAATGCTTTTTAAGTGGATTTCCTATGGCTCTTTCGAAGTTTCTCGATCCCAAGAATGATATATCGTTCAAGCGCATCTTTGGTACTGAAAAAAATAAAGATATCCTTATTCACTTTCTTAATGATATTCTCGGCTTTGCTGGAACAAATGCAATACAGGATATAGAGTTTTTAAGTACTATTCAAGATCCTGATATTGCTTCTAAAAAACAAAGCATTGTTGATGTTCTTTGTAGAGATAAAAATGGGCTGCAAGTGATAGTCGAAATGCAGGTCGCTAAAACTAAGGGCTTTGAAAAACGTGCTCAATACTATGCTGCTAAAGCCTATTCAAGACAGGCTGACAAAGGCGATCAATATCATGACCTTAAGGAAATTATCTTTATTGCTATAGCAGACTGTATTTTATTTCCTGATAAGTCTGAGTATAAGTCAAAGCATACCATTCGCGATGAAGATACTAATGAACATGATCTAAAAGATTTTTACTTTATATTTATTGAGTTGCCTAAATTTCCAAAAACCAAAGAAGATCAGCTTTCAAGTATTGTTGAGAAATGGGTCTACTTCTTTAAATATGCAGATGAGACTAGTGAAGAAGAGCTGGAAAAAATAATAGGTAGTGATCTAATAATTAAAAAGGCCTATGAAGAACTAAATAGGTTCAACTGGTCAGAAAAAGAATTTATTGCCTATGAACAGGAAATAAAACGTATTCTTGATGAACAGGCTGTCCTTGCTCAAAAACTTGATGATGCTACTGCAAAAGGCATCCTCATCGGACATGAAAAAGGCAGAAAAGAGAGGGAAATTGAAGTTGCAAAGAATCTACTTAAAGCAGGAGTTTCTATTGATATCATAGCTCAAACTACTGGTCTTACAGCTAATGAAATTAAAGACTTAAGCTCTTTGGATGTTTAGATGAACATCTTTGTACTAGATGAAAACCCAGAGATTGCGGCAAAAATGTTATGTGATAAGCATATAGTAAAAATGCTATTAGAAACTGCTCAGTTACTGAGTAATGTTTTTTCAATAGCATTAAAAGTGCCAAATCCTTTAGTCAGCATCACAGACCAGAATATAGAAGTTCCATATAAACTTACTCACAAAAACCACCCTTGTTCTCTATGGGCTAGACAATCCAAAGGGAACTTTTTCTGGTTAATAAAATACGGAAGGGAGCTGTGCAAAGAGTATACTTGGCGATATAAAAGAAAACATAGATCAGAAGAAGTTATAGATTGGTGTGATAGTAATAAGAATTTGCTTGTTTTTCAATCAACCGATATAAAGCCTTTTGTACAGGCGTTACCAGATCAATATAAGTCTAGTCATTCAGTAAAAGCTTACAGAGAGTACTACCTAAAAGAAAAGATGAGGTTTGCTAAGTGGGAAAAGGGTAGAGAAGTACCGGATTGGTTGCTAAGCAGAATCGTACGTCTGAAAAGCCGCAAATAAAAAGAACGCCTTAATTAGTAGAGAGGAAGGTGCATAAAAACTAAAACATCTTCTCACTTTAACTCTTAATTAGATTTGAGGTAAATCATTAAAATCTCCACTCTTTTAACTGAGTCTGATAAAATTTAAAAACGGCAGTTTATTGAATACTTTACATGATTAAACCATTAAAACTCTTCAATTTTACTGAATTGATGGTAATTTCAAGGTATTTGCTGCTCAAATTTAGATACATGCTAATTTCTCTATTATAAATACTTAAATTATAAACTATTTACTCTTTAATTTTGGTTATTAGTACTGCGATCCAGAGGTATTCCAACATCACTCACTTCAGAAGAGCAAAGTACTCTGATAATCTGGAATTTCAAAGTAAGGTCTCGATATTACTTCTTTTATAACCTAACGAAAATCTGAGTTCAGAACATAAAACCAGTCCCTTAATATAACTACTTTGCTGTTCCCTTACTATCATTTACAAAGAAGCCCTTATATTTTTCTACTAAATCTGGTCTTTTCTTCATCTATATCTCCTTCTACACCTAGAACTCTATTCGCCAATTCCCTATTCTCTAGAGAAATAAGTAATGCTCTATATCACCGTCAGAAATTAATCTGCCGCACCGAGAACTGATAGACCTTTTTATCTTTCCCATTATCTCTTTTCTTGGGGTGAGTAAAACAATATATTTTTCCACATAGTTATAAGCTGGGAACCATAAAAACAGCTTCATGATCAGCCATTTTAAAAGTTCGATCAAGTTCAATATTCCTAAGCGTTGTACTTGCCTTATATGAACAATAACATCCCAATGTAAGGAAAGTTAATGCAGTCAAAGCAAGTGAAATAGATATTCCTAAATGAGACATTGTTAAACTTGTGCCAACAGCAAATACTCCAGATAATATAAGAGAAGCAGAGGCATAAATTATTTGCTTTCTACTCTGAGCTCTTGCTTCTGAGAATTGAGATTTTACTGCTGAACTTTGTTCAGAGACTCGAGATAGGTTGCTAGTCCTTTTACTATAACCTTGTTTTACATTAACACCCACAGACTCAGTGGCAACTTTTGAATCCATCTCATCCTGGATTGATATATCAATATTTTCCGGCTGTTCATTAGCTAGAATAAGCTCATCATGCAAATTTTTTACAGAGCAAAAATGTGAGAGATCGATACTAAAGCTTTCTTCAATGCCTTCTAATCGTTTATTCTCTTCCTTTAATCGTTCTATATTTCCTCGTAATATACTATTTTCTAATAGCAATTCCTCACATTGTTTCCCTTTTGCATCTATCTCTTGTTCCAGCTTTACTAGTTTAATTTCATAGTCTTTACATAACTCAGCTTTTCCTTCCGGTATATCTGCATCCTCCACTTGTATACACGAATCTTCGGTTTCTCTTTTTGTCTTTTCCGCTCTTAACAAATACTCATAATCATCTTCTAACCCATTTATTTTTTGCATTAATCGTTGATTGTTCTCATTCAGCCCATTTATAACTTCCTGCATCTTTTCTTTTTTATTAAATAGCAATTCCTTTTCTTCTTTCGCTGTAGCAAGTTTTTCCTTAAGTTCATCATTTTCTGCTAGAAAATCTTTATTCTCTTTTTCAAGTTTATCTACTTTTTTCTCTAACTCTTGAACACTGTTATCTAAGGATTCATTCATCTTTTCCAATCCCTTCAATTTTTGTTCAAGATACATGCTTTTAGAATCACTTTGTGGTAATCTTGTACCAATATCTACGAGAATTTCTCCTACAAAATCCATAAACTTTTTGAAATGTCTCTCATGAACTATCACTTCTTCACTTAGTGTAGTATTACCCAGCTTTTCCACAATTTCTTGGATTTTTTTTAAACTATTGGATAATAGCTCCATTCGTTCAACAATTTTAGTTACTTCACTTACGTTCAATTCATCACTCAGATCTGCATTACTAGTATAATTCTCACCAGTGGTAACTAGGTTAGATGGATTGGCAGGTTTAATCGGGGTACTCGTATCAACAGAAGCTCCAAATGGCATAAACAGTGCACTTCGGCTGCTCTTAATCGATCTACCTAGTGAAGGTATATCACTATTATAAAGTGTTCTATCACCACTAGAGGCAACTTGCTCTTGTCTATAATTTGTAGAAGTTCCTGTTGGACTAGTACCATTTTTCTGATCTTCTCTACTGCTTTCATTCGTAAAGCGCTTCACTCCCATTACCCTCCTAACATTCTCTCCAAGTTCTTCTCTTTCGATTATAATACGAGATTCATTTTTTTCATAGTTAATTTTATCATATAATTGTTCACATTCTTTGTAGGACAATATTGGTTGTAGCGTCTTCTTCTTTACTTCTTCATCGTAGAAAGCTCTCAGCTTATCATTTGATAATATTGCTATAGCTTCTTTTACATCAGGATGCAATTGAGAATGCCCATTTTTGCATGAATGAACACGGTTCAGTAGAAAAATCTTAACAGAGTGTTGCTTGTATTCCATAATTTCCTCTAATGTAATCCCCATAACTTTTTCTTGTGATTCTATGTATCCTAGAGCTTCTTCAAAGTCTTGTCTGTTAGAGGTGAGAGGTTGAGCTTTTTTTAACTTTTTGATCTCACTATCTTTTGGATGCACACCATTAACTTCAATAACAGGGATAACACTTGCAGAGTCAATCGCATTTAACACAATACTACAATCATCTTGATTTTTTAGGAAAGCTTTTAGCTGTTTTTTAAAGTTCAATAAATTACTTAATTTATCTTCATTAGTTTTAGATTTTTTGATTTGATCATAAACGTTTCTGGCTGCTTGGTTATTCTCTTTATCAGTCCTTATTTTACTTTCTAACTTACCAAGGAGTTTGCTCAGTGGTTTTTTAAGTTTCTTATAATCGTTAACAAGCAGTTCTCTTATCCGTCTTTCAAAATCTCCTTTTTCTTTGAATCTCAAAACAGTATATAGATCATCTTCAGCCCTCTGCTGATCGGATTTTGTATTTACAACCATAACCTTACCTAACACTAACAGATACTGCTGAACAGAACTTAAGGGCGAAGTTAAAACACACTTAGTTAAAGTCATAAGCACTTCTCCAATTAATCTTACTAATATTCTTCTGGAAAACAACATATCTACTGACCTTATTCTTGGGAATATAAATAGAAAAAGTGCATCACCTATAGTCTCCAGAAAACCTGGTGTTAGCTGTCAAATTAAGATTTCTAGAAAATACTCAATAATTCCAGACAGATTTCTCTAGGCCTGACCAGAACGTTTGGGTATCAAATAGGTCTTTCTGGAGTAATTAGGTGTTGTAACTTAGTTACAAATTTAGTACCATAGCGTTGTTTTCATGATATAGGGAGGTTTAAATGCCAATAGAAACAAAACGTCAGGCTGAAGTGCTTAAAAAGCTACAAGATGTGATAAAACATACAGATCGTGACATTGCGGCTGGAAGAAAGTTAGCTATTAAAAGGTGGGTCGAGACCTATATAGAGTATATCAAACTTTTTAAGGATGATAAGCTGGAATTCTTATATAATGTTTTTCGAGATGAAGGTTGTTGGTTAGGTACAAGGTTAAATAATACTGTTTTAGGTCAGAAATTGACTGAAGAGAAAATAGGAGAAATCGATAACCCACTACCAAGGTATGGTATGGCATCTAGGTACTGTATAACGGGCAAGATAGGTGATTTTTTCAACAAACAGTTTGTACTCTCTAGAGGTCAATTTACTTCAGAAGAGGTAGATAGTCAAGGTAATCCGATCAGTGATCAATATGTAAGAAACATTCTGCTATCATCCATGAAGAGAAATGGTCCTGTGTTTGATTTCTGGATCGATAGAGAATCTGGGGAATTAAAGAAGTATGATGCAGTAGAAGGTTTTGACAGTGCTGTAAAACTTAAGTGGAGCGAAGGGGTAGAGTATTTTTATAATCAGTTAGAGGAAAAAGATAAGGAGAAGAAGCTTACAGAAGCTATTGTTGCTCTTTCTCGTCCTCAATCTGTTGAGAAAGACGCTCCTATTTTAGATTTTTGTGTAAGGAATATAGGCGATAAAGATACTCTTTTACAGAAATTATTGCAGAAAGATAAGGGAGTATATTCCCTTCTTGCTGAATTAATAGAGTCATGTTTTTTTGATACGGTTCATGATTTGGTACAGTGCTGGTGTTATAAAGGCGTTTCAGCAGGAGGAGACTGTTCGGACAAGATATTCTCACAGCAAGACTATGAACTTTTTCTTTATTCACTTTCAAATGTGATGTTGAAAAATCCTGAGTTAAGTGTTCAAGCTAGATCCCTTATTATGGAGATTTGGAAATGTGAACGCTTTGCTGAATACAGAGAGACCTCTGTTAATACTTCTAATTATACAGTTCCTATAAAGAGTGTACTTGGGGGATTAATCATTAATTGGAAACGAGAAGATGTTTGTAAGCCCGATAGGGAAATAGAGAAAGAAGAAATATTAGATATGATTTCATTTGCCAAAGGTTGCTTTCCTGAAAAGTTTGACCTTTTTAAAGAAGTCATGATAGAAAATCTTAGAATATGTGGTAGGGAAGGAAAGAGGAAAGGTGTAGATTACGGCAAGTTTGCAGAAGAGTTATTTCTTCAGTTAGAGAAAGTAACTTTACCTTCTGTAGGTGATGGTCCTTGGAATAATTTGCGGTCTCAATCTAAGGTATCTTTGCCACTTGATGGTTCTGGTGATGGCCCACAGTCTGAGTTTGAAGCTCCTAGTGTGAGTGGTATTTCTGGTTCTCATAAGAAAAGAAGAATCTAGTCTACTCATTAATGTGAGTGGTTTTTCTGGTCTTAGCAAATAGAGAGGTGCTTTGTGTCTTTAATAAGAAGTTTAGTGGATGGAGATCTTGATGGTTTTAGACAAGAGTTTGAATCCTTTTTAGATCAATGTCCATTTTTCTTGTATCATGTAAGTACAGGACGTTTCCTTCCTGTATTCTTTTTCAGTATGTTTGCTACTGCTCATGATGCTAATATCTTAAAAGCAAATGAGAGAGTGTATTTTCGTTTTGATAATCATGGTATTGATACAGGTGGTAGAAATAGAAATACAGGGAACCTAAAAGTCGCTGTTTATCGTGACGGACAGCAAGTTGTCAGATGCTACAGTATTTCTGATCGTCTTAATAGTGATGGGTTAAGGTTCAGTACAAGGGAAAGAAATGCTCTAGTGCGAGAGATTAGAGGGCAAAATCCAAATTTAAGGGAAGAAGACCTAAATTTTGAGCAATACAAAGTATGCATGCATGGAAAGGGCAAGAGTCAGGGAGAGGCGATTGCAACAGTATTCGAGGTGATTCGTGAAAAAGATTCTCAAGGTAGAGATAGATTTGCTAAATATTCAGCGTCTGAGATTAGCCTTCTTAGGCATATAGAACGCAATAGGCTTAATGGGATTAATGCGCCTGCGCCACGCAGTTTGTTGACAGTTAAGGAAATAGGAAGTATACGACTCAATCAAGATCAGAGAGTACAGCTTGGTCATTTGGTCAATTTTGTGCAAGTTGCACCGGGTCAGCAAGGGATTTTCAGTTTTATGGAAGTGCTAGCAAGTAACCAAAGAATAAATATAGAACGTGGAATAAATGAAGGAATTTTGCCATACATAACTCGAATCTATCGTAGTTACCTAGGCAGCCTACAAAATGACATTCAAAATCGCAGTCAAAAGTTTGAGAGTCACGGATTTTTCTTAGGTTTGTTGGCAAATTTTATTCATCTCTACACAATAGATATTGACCTTGACTTGTCTCCTGGAAATTCATATGTTGCTTTTCTTATATGTCATCAGGCAGAGAGAGAAAACATTCCTATCGTTATTAATGTTACTAGATGGAGGACATCGTCTGATATTGCATTAAACCGCGCTAGAGCTGATGCTAAAAGATTACATGCTTCTTCATTTATATCTATTCACACTGAATCAAGAAATGCTGTTTGTATTGGATTAAATTTTAATCTGAATATAGATCCTTTTAGTATTGATACAGTAGAGTTTTTAGAGAATAGATTTCCTTTGGTACAAAGATTATTTGAGTGTTTGGAGGATGAAGGAATTAGAGAAAATATTAGAGATTTCTTGCTTCAACATCTTCCTAACGAAATACCAAGAAATGCAGAGAATTATAACAGAATATTTGATTGCATAACTGGTTTTGCTTTTGGGAATAGTATTTTAGAAGAGTTCAGATTAGTAAACGCAGTTCAACAACGTGTAAGAAAGTATATATTTAGATATGGTGATGAGAATCATGCTTTAACCATGGTCTTCCATACTCAAGGTTCTGATATAGTTATACTTCATATTAGAGATAACAACGCTGTACAACAAGGAGCCATCAATTTACAAGATCTTAATGTTGACGGAAATAATGTTCATGTACGGGAAGTTTCATGCACACTTAATAATCAACTTGGCCTTAATATTCATACAGATAACCTTGGTTTATATCACAATTACCAAAATAATAATGCAAATAATTTTCTTGGTGGTAATCTTGTGCAAGTGCCTAATGCTGGAAATGTGCATAATGCTTTAAATCAAGTTATGAATGATGGCTGGCAAGATAGATTTCAGCATCAAGAATTATTTAGAAACATTTCTGCAGTATTAATGCCAGAAGATACGCATGGCAATATGATAATAGATGTAAATAGCAAAGATAAGTTTCGCTCTATACTACATGGTACATTTTATGCTAGTGATAATCCTTATAAAGTGCTTGCTATGTATAAAGTTGGTCAAACATATAGTTTAAAAAGGTGGCAGGAAGAAGAAGGAGAAAGGGTAATACTTACAAGAGTTACAGAACAGAGACTAGGTCTTCTATTATTAAGACAACCTACAGCAGATACTCACCCAATTGGATATGTATTAGGATTTGCTGATAATGCAGAAGAAGTAGAACAGGAGCAAGACGAGGCAAGGTACAAAATAACAGAATTGGTGAGCAAACAAAGGGGATATTTGCCTATTACTTCTGGAAATGAGGTGGTTTTGTCTTATGCTGTATTTAATAGAGGTGCACAGAGAGCAGAAGACTTTATATCTCTTCCACAACAAGCAGTGTATGTACATAGACTTGATCGTCGTGGTCATGACTCAAGACCAGAAGTATTAGTGGGACCTGAAAGTGTTATTGATGAAAATCCACCAGAAAATCTATTGTCAGATCAAACTCGTGAAAATTTCAGGCGCTTTTACATGGAAAAAAGACCAGGACAGAACTCGATTTTTTTGCTTGATATAGATGATAATCTGCACGTTCCATTTAGTTACTTGCAAGGTACTAGAGCACAGGCAATAGAAACATTAAGGTCAAGAATAAGGGGAGGTGGTACTTCTACAGCACAAGGAATATTACAACAAATAAACACTATCCTTCGTAGAAACAACGCTCGTGAAATAGAAGATGTGCATAATCTACTTGCACTAGACTTTGCAACAGAAAATCAAAATTTCCGTTATTGGCTACAAACTCATGACATGTTTTTCGCTGCACGACAATATACTTTCCATGATGATCGATCTAATCCAACTAATGATCGTCATGATTTTGCAATAACTTCAGTAGGAGTCGATGGAAATCAAAATGATCCAACAGGTAGGGACTTATTAAGTAGTAACATAGATAACTTTAAACAAAAAGTAGATTCGGGTGAAAAAGATAGATTAACTGCTATTATTAATGTAGGTAATCGTCATTGGGTTACATTAGTTATTGTCCACCAAAATGGAAATTATTATGGGTATTATGCTGATTCACTTGGTCCAGATAGTCGTATTGACAATAATATTCGAGGAGCTTTAAGAGAATGTGATATTAGCGATGATAATGTCCATGATGTTTCCGTTCATCAGCAAACAGATGGCCATAATTGTGGCATATGGGCATACGAAAATGCTAGGGATATTAACCAAGCTATTGATCAAGCTTTACAGGGAAATAGTAACTTTGGAGAGAAAGGTGAAGGTATTATAGGTTATATACGTGGTCTTCTTAGTGCAGGAATTGGAAATGACACTAGACAACCTCAAAGAAATGAACAATACTTTAGAAATCGGAGAAGAAATATTTCACAATTATTCCAAAATGATTCTCTATCTTCTCCTAGGGGTAGATTGATTCAAGGTCGTCCAGGAATTCAACATGAAATTGATCCATTACTATTACAATTTTTAGAACTCCAATATCCACAGCGTGGAGGTGGGGGAGCATTGCAATTAGGCGGAGAAAGAGTGATATCAATTGATTTTGGTCCGCAATCTGTATTGGATGAAATTGATGGAGTGAATAGAGTTTATGATCATAGCAATGGTAGAGGCAGTAGGTAGAGGTTAATAGGTGAATGAAGTATTTCTTTACTCCATATTTACGCGTTGGTTGTAATGGGTCTTTTAATTTATTTCTGCATATTTTTTTTGGGGGGTTGTTTATTAACAATAATATATAAGATATTAATAAAGCTTTTGTCCGTAAAGCACATTCATGAGAGCGATATTTTCTTAAAATCAGCTAGCTTTAGATGCTGAAGTTGTGTACCGTTTAGAATAACTTCCTTAATTTTGGATATAAAATAATTTAAACGTAAGATCCACTGTAAAAGATAAGATTTAATTTGGAAGAAAAATTGATGTGATTAGAACTTGACCTTACATAGTATAGGAATATTTTTTATAAAAAGAACAATATCCATTTGAAATGTAAAATTATCATAAATTTTTCTTTTTGTTCTCAAATGAATTACTATTAATTTAGTATTATATATTGCTAATAACTTAAATAATCCAACCATTTCCAGCAACAAAAACCGCTACCCGTGAGAACATTTTTCTTTGGGATGGGATGGTCTACCGCTTGTTCTGTGCGAACTTTTACTTATAATGATTTTACTATACCCTAAAACTAGCTATTTTAGCCTATTTTGCCACATTTATATACGAACTAATTCGCTTAGCTTTGTTGTAATAATTTTACGTTTTTGTTTTTGAAACACCCCTTTTACGTAAAAAACTCTCACAAATATACGTACTTTTTTTGTGTTTTGTGAAGAAAGTAAATAATTGAATTGCTGTTAACGCTAGTTACTGTAATATTCCTCCCAGAAACGCTCCTGAACAAATATTGCTTGTACCGTTGAAGACGAAAAGATTTATGGTTAATCTTATTAAATTGATAACTTATTTGACTAAATAATTGCATAGTGGTATACTAAGTTAATTAAGCTTGTAGTAAGTAAGAAATATGCCAGGTGTTATTGATAATCAAAATTCTATTAGCGATGATTTTGTAAATATTAGCAATACTTTAATAAAAGAGGTCTTAATTGAAAAGCTCGGACCAATTAAGAGTGAATTAGAAGCTCGAGATGAACATGATCTCGACGCGCTTTTGAATCAAGACATTTCTAGTTTAATTAAAATATGGAAGAATATAGAGCGTTCTGAGAATAGTGAGTTAAATGATGCTTCTGACCTTGCCGATCTGATAACAGGACAAATTGCAGAATTTGATAAAGAAAAATTACTAGAAATGTGTACTCTCAGTAAAATTGCCTATGGTGATGGGGACAGGAAATTAAAGAAAGATGAATATGAAACTAAAAGGCAGTTTGAAGAAGCAGGTTATCAAATAATAAAATTTTATGACAATGAACTCATTCAAGATAAATATTGCTCAGATAGTGATTATAAATTAGAACAACACAATGTCGGCTATGCTTTGACGGGTAGCAATTCATACAATCGAGATGTTGGTTATGTTTTTATTAAAGACAAGGAAGTAACTATAGCTTATCATGGTACTCGCGATTTGAATGATTTGAAGGAAGATCTTCGTGCATCTTTGACTAAGTTATCATTTTTATCTGGAGATAATTATATCCACTCTGGTTTCTACTCTTTATTCAAACGCTCTTGGCCCAGCGTACACAAGATATTACAAGGGCATGCTAATGATAAAGGATTAGAAGGAATCAAAAGTTTAAAAATTAATGTTACAGGTCATAGCATGGGAGGTGCTCTTGCTACTATAGCTGCTTTATGTCTTGATAAAACAGAAGAAGCCAAAGAGGTTGTCCGGAAACAAGTAAAAGGCTATAATATCTGAAATTTT